>JAQCKY010000002.1 GCA_027592155.1 Pseudomonadota bacterium | reverse complement strand
ATGCCCGGCGCATAGATGAGGAAACGGCAGCCGCTGCCGAGCTGGCAGTGGCAGAGGCGGCAAAACGAGCCGCGGAAGGACCGGCGGAGCCTACCGCCGAGGAAGTTGCACAACAGGTTGAAGAACAGCGCCTCGCCGAAGAGGCGCGCTTGGCCGCAGAACGCGAAGAGCGGGAACGGGAAGAAAAAGGTAAGGCTGCTGGCGCGGATGGCGCAGCGAAGCTCGAAGCCCGTGAAAATGCGGCGGAAGGCGAGGATGAGGATGCCGGCGATCGCAAACCAGGCCGACGCGGCAAGTTAGAAGCCCCACGGCGGGCACCGGCTCGGCGCGGAGAGCCCCGTCGCCGCGAAGGTAAACTTACGATCGCCGCGGCGTTGGACGATAACGAACGAGTTCGTTCCCTGGCGTCAGTCAAACGGGCACGCGAGCGCCAGCGGCAAAAAGAAACGCAGACGGAATTCAGTAAAATTATCCATGAGGTCATTCTTCCGGAAACCATCACCGTTCAAGATTTGGCCAGCCGCATGGCGGAGCGGAGCGTTGCGGTCGTTAAGAGCTTGATGAAAATGGGCGTCATGGCGACCGGGACAGATACAATTGACGCCGATACGGCGGAACTTATCGTTGAGGAATTCGGCCATACCGTGAAGCGGGTCAGCGATGCTGACGTCGAAATCGGGCTGGAAGGCGCGGTTGACGAAGATGAGCAGCTAGAGCCTCGTCCGCCGGTCGTCACCGTGATGGGTCATGTCGATCACGGTAAAACGTCGCTGCTGGATGCCCTTCGCAATGCCGCCGTCGCTGACGATGAGGCGGGTGGAATTACCCAGCATATCGGTGCGTACCAGATTGATTCCAGCGCCGGAGGCCGGATCACATTTATCGATACCCCAGGTCACGAGGCCTTTACGGCAATGCGGGCGCGTGGTGCGAAAGTTACCGACATCGTAGTTTTGGTAGTGGCCGCGGACGACGGCATCATGCCGCAGACGATCGAAGCGATCGGGCATGCGAAACTTGCCGAAGTGCCGATTATTGTCGCGATCAATAAAATGGACCGGCCCGACGCCGATCCTCAGAGAATCCGCACCCAATTGTTGGAGCATGAGCTCGTGGTGGAATCCATGGGCGGCGACATCCTGGATGTGGAGGTCTCGGCGACAAAAAGAACCAATCTCGACAAACTGGAGGAGGCAATTCTCCTGCAGGCGGAAATCCTTGATTTGAAGGCCAACCCAAATCGCGTTGCCGACGGTACGGTGGTTGAGGCCAAGGTTGAGCAGGGCCGCGGCACGGTCGCAACTGTCCTCGTTCAGCGCGGCACGCTGAAAACCGGTGACATCATTGTGGCCGGCGCCGAATGGGGCCGGGTCCGCGCAATGGCGGATGACCGGGGGGCAGCTCTCACTGAAGCCGGGCCGTCGATGCCGGTCGAAGTCATTGGTCTTAACGGTGCCCCTTCCGCCGGTGACGAACTGGTGGTTGTTGAAAGCGAAGCGCGGGCGCGCGAAGTCGCTGAATTCAGAAGCGATAGAGCTCGGGCCGCGCGCACTGTAGCTACTAAACGCAGTACGCTCGAAGAGATGTTCGATGCGATCAAGGCTGGTGAACGGAAAGAGCTTCCGATCCTTATCAAATCCGATGTGCAAGGATCGGGTGAGGCGATTGCGGGATCGTTGAAGAACATTCCTCAGGACGAAGTCGAGATACAGGTGCTGCATCAGGCGGTTGGCGGGATTAACGAATCGGATGTATCGCTCGCCCAGGCCTCTGGCGGTGTAATCCTCGGCTTTAATGTTCGAGCAAGCCGGAAAGCGCGGGATTTGGCCGAGCAGGAAGGCGTCGATATCCGCTATTACTCGGTAATTTATGAGCTTGTTGACGATGTTAAAATGCTCGTAACCGGCCTTATGGCGCCGAGAATTTCCGAAAACATGCTGGGTAATGCGGAAGTTCGGGAAGTCTTCAACGTCTCGAAAACCGGCAAGGTCGCGGGCTGTTATGTCATCGAGGGCGTCGTCAAACGGGGTGCGAAGGTCCGGCTGCTACGCGATGACGTAGTGATTCACGAAGGTAGCCTGTCGACGCTGAAGCGCTTTAAGGACGACGTGCGTGAGGTTAAGGAGAACTACGAATGCGGTATGTCATTCGAAGCCTACCAGGACCTCAAAGCTGGCGATGTCATTGAATGCTTCGAAATTGAAGAGACGGCGCCCGTACTCTGAGCGCCGGTAACCCAGCGACGCTTTGCGGCAACTGAACTATGAACAAACGCTCCCAAGAGCCTACCCAGCGCCAATTGCGCGTCGGCGAGGAGATTCGTCACGCGCTTGCGATGATTATTGAACGTGGCGAGCTGAGAGATCCTGAGCTTGCCTCAATGCCGATCACGGTTACCGAGGTTCGGGCAAGCCCGGATCTTAAATTCGCGACCGCCTTTGTGATTCCCCTCGGGGGGAGTTGGGCTGGCGCCAGTGGCAGTTCTATCGTTGCCCCGCTGGACCGGGCCGCGTCCTTTTTGAGACGCCGGATCGGGGAGCTCGTACGTCTTCGGTATGTGCCGAAGTTGAGATTTGAGCCGGATAGAACCTACGACTATGCCCAGCATATCGACGGTATCTTGCAAGAAGCCCTCGCCGGTACATCGGTAACCGATCCTAACGCTGACCCAGAGCCTGACCCGAAGCCTGGTCCGAAGCCTGGGCCGGAAGACTAACCCGGTGGCACGAAAACGGCGTGGTGATCCGGTTCATGGTTGGCTGGTAATCGACAAACCTTTGGGGTTGAGCTCGGCGGCGGTGGTAAGCCGGGCTCGTAGGCTCTTTAACGCCGCTAAAGTCGGTCATGGGGGCACGTTGGATCCTCTCGCGACCGGCTTGCTGCCCTTGGCGTTCGGTGAGGCGACGAAAACCGTGTCTTATGCCATGGATGGCACAAAGCGCTACCGGTTTACGGCGCGCTGGGGTGAGGCCCGCGCGACAGATGATGCGGAAGGCGAAGTTACCGGGACGAGTTCCGCCCGGCCGAGCGAAGATGAAATCCGCGCCGTACTCGGAGACTTCACCGGGGATATCGAACAGGTACCGCCGATTTACTCAGCGATAAAAGTGGACGGCAGGCGTGCCTATGATCTGGCGCGGGCGGACGCGGTGGTTGAGCTGGCACCCCGGACAATCCATATCGACGCAATTGAGTTGATTTCCATTATCGACGCGGACCACGCGGAGTTTGGCGTAACCTCGGGCAAGGGGGCATATATGCGAGGCTTGGCCCGTGATATCGCACTGCGTTTAGGGACCGTCGGTCATATTTCGGCGCTCCGACGGACGGCTGTCGGACCGTTTACGGAACAAGACGCAATTTCTCTGGATAAATTGGAAGCGTTGGGGCATAGTGCCGCCGCTTTCGAGGTTTTACGACCGGTAGAGACGGTGCTGGACGACATCCCGGCACTCGCCATGACCGAAAGTGAAGCCCGACGCCTGAAAAGCGGACAAGCTGTATCGGCTTTACAGGTGGCAAAGCGTTCACCGCTCCGAGATATCACCCAAGGATCCGTCGTTTGCGCGATGGCCGAGGGGAAGCCGGTTGCGTTGGCGCGCTTCGAAGGGGGGGAAATTCGTCCCTTCCGGGTACTGAACTTATAAAGACAAACGGAGTATCCGATGTCGATTACTGCTGAACGTAAAGGCGAACTCATTATTGAGTACGCAACAAAAAAGGGTGACACAGGCTCACCCGAGGTCCAGGTCGCGATCCTGACAGAACGGATCAACAACCTGACCGAACATCTCAAGACCCATAAAAAGGACTTTCATTCCCGTCGTGGACTGTTGGTGATGGTCGGCCAGCGGAGACGCTTGCTCGACTATCTGAACAGGAAAAACCACACGCGGTATGGAGAGCTGATTAAGCGTTTGGGACTGAGACGGTAATCCGTTCAATGCGAACATCGACTTGGCTGTTTTCCAGGGGTGCAATTGAGCGCCCGGGAATGTCGCGTGGCTATTTGGCTGCGCCGGTCATGAACGTCCGTATCGCAAAGACGGACGGATTACATCAGTAACCGTTGTGGGGCGACGCCGGAAGGTCCGGCGTTGCTGCCTGTGTTGTCATCGTGACGGCACGAATTGCATGTATGCATCAATAAGTACGTACGTAGGTTGGATAAATATTTACGTAGGTTGGAAGGAAGATAAATATGTTTACCGAATTTAAGAAAGAATTCGATTTAGGCGGCCGCAGGTTTACTTTGGAAACCGGCAAGATTGCCCGCCAAGCCGGTGGCGCCGTTATGGCGACATACGGAGAGACCAAAGTTCTTTGCACGGCCGTTGGTGATAAAAACCCCAAGGCAGGGATCGATTTCTTTCCCTTGACCGTGAACTATCAAGAAAAAACATTTGCCGCCGGTAAAATTCCGGGTGGTTTTTTCAAACGTGAAGGTCGTCCGAGCGAAAAAGAAACGCTTACCTCGCGCCTTATCGATCGGCCGATCCGGCCGTTATTCGCACCCGGTTTCAAAAATGAAACCCAGGTTATTTGCACCGTGCTTGCCCATGATCTTGAAAACGATCCGGACATGGTCGCCATGATCGGTGCGTCGGCAGCCCTGACCCTTTCGGGTCTGCCGTTTTTCGGCCCGATCAGCGGCAGCCGCGTTGGTTATATCGACGGTGAATTTGTTCTGAACCCGCTGGTCGAGCAGATGCCCGACTCGCAGCTAAACCTCGTAATGGCGGGTACGCAAGAAGGCGTGCTGATGGTCGAATCGGAAGCCAACGAGCTTTCCGAAGAGCTTATGCTGGGCGCCGTTATGTTCGGTCACCAAGCGAACCAAGGCGTCATTGCGGCGATCATTGAATTGGCCGAAGCCTGCGCCAAGGAGCCCTGGGATCTGCCGGTCGAGCCCGAGTACAAGGAACGTCTGCGCAGTGAAGTCGCCGCGATGGCGGAAGCCGATCTTCGGGCCGCTTACGGCGAAACCGAAAAATCCGCCCGACAGGAGAAGATTGCCGCAGTGAAAGCCGCGGTTGTCGAGAAGTTCGCTGATGACGAAGAGGCGTCGAGTAACGACGTTTCGGGCGCTTTCAAAGATCTTGAAAAGAGCATCGTCCGCCGTGACATTCTCAATACGAAAAAACGCATTGATGGCCGCTCGACGACGGACGTCCGTCAGATCAACAGCGAAGTGGGCATATTGCCGCGGGCTCACGGTAGTGCGCTGTTCACCCGGGGTGAAACCCAGGCATTGGTTGTGACCACGTTGGGCACCGGCCAGGATGAACAGATCATCGACGGTCTCGACGGGGATTACCGGGAACATTTCATGCTGCATTATAACTTCCCGCCCTATTCGGTCGGAGAAGCCAGCTTCCTGCGGTCACCGGGGCGCCGCGAAATCGGTCACGGTAAGCTAGCTTGGCGCGCTGTGCGGCCGTTGATGCCGAGCAAGGAAGACTTCCCTTATACCATCCGGGTTGTCTCGGAGATCACCGAATCCAATGGGTCTTCCTCAATGGCCACGGTGTGCGGCACCTCGCTGGCGATGATGGATGCGGGCGTTCCCCTGCGCCGTCCGGTGGCCGGTATCGCCATGGGATTGATCAAAGAAGATGACGGCATTGCCGTGTTGTCTGACATCCTCGGTGACGAGGATCATCTCGGCGACATGGATTTCAAGGTTGCCGGTACCGAGGAAGGGGTCACCTCCTTGCAGATGGACATCAAGATCACCTCGATCACCGAAGATATTATGAAGACCGCCTTGGCTCAAGCCCGGGACGGTCGCCTTCATATTCTAAGCGAAATGGCAGGTGCTCTTTCCGCCGCTCGTGACGCAATTAGTGAAAACGCGCCGCGGATTACCATCATCCAGATCCCCAAGGATAAAATCCGGGAAGTCATCGGGCCCGGTGGTAAAGTCATTCGGGAAATTTGCGAGGAGACCGGCGCGAAGGTCGATATCGAAGACGACGGTACCGTCAAGGTCGCCGCGGTTGACGAGAAGGCCGGTGAAGCCGCGATCAACTGGATCAAGAGCATCACGGCTGAGCCTGAAGTCGGGCTGGTTTACGAAGGCAAGGTCGTCAAGACCGTCGACTTTGGTGCATTTGTCAACTTCATGGGCAGCCGGGACGGTCTCGTTCATATCAGTGAGCTGAAGCCGGAACGGGTCGAGAAGACCACGGATGTCGTCAATGTCGGCGATGTGGTTAAGGTCAAGCTGATTGGGATCGACGATCGCGGTAAGATCAAGCTTTCGATGAAAGTCGTCGATCAGGAAACCGGTAAGGAAATTTCTGAATAACATATAGAAATATAACTTACTGAAATGTAACACTATTTCGCCGCCAGCTATAAAATTAGCTGGCGGCGATTCGTCTTCTGGGTTTGCGAGACATATATCTTACTGATAAGAGCGATTGCACGAATGGCCGCGGCCTGCGGCTAGAATGCCAGCTCTTATTGGGTATTTAATTGTCGCGCCAGTCCGCCTCGCTTTTCCAACGGACTGGTGCAAAGGAGCGGGTGATAGACGTGCAAGGAGCGGTTCAGGTCATGGCAGCGGATCTCACCGATACCAGCAGCTTTTCTTACGAGGATCTTTTGTTGTGCGCGCACGGCGAATTATTCGGGCCGGGTAATGCGCAACTGCCATTGCCGCCGATGCTGATGTTCGACCGCATCACCAGCATCAGTCAGGACGGCGGCGCCTATGGCAAGGGTCATATTGACGCAGAGTTCGATATCAATCCCGACCTCTGGTTCTTTGCCTGCCATTTCGAAAATGATCCGGTCATGCCGGGGTGTCTCGGTCTCGACGCCTTATGGCAACTGGTCGGATTTTATCTCGGCTGGCAGGGTGCCAAGGGGCGCGGGCGGGCGTTCGGTGCCGGTGATGTTAAATTCTCTGGACAGGTCGAGCCGACCGCAAAATTGGTGAGCTACCACATCGACATTAAGCGTGTTGTTCAGCGTCAGGTCGCGCTCGCTTTTGCCGATGGTCAAATGGCGGTCGATGGTGAGATCGCATACGAAACCAAGAATTTGAAAGTCGGCACCTTCATTGCCGACAACGACGAATAAGCGAGGGTATTGTGCGTAGGGCAGTTATCACCGGCATCGGTATCATATCGAGTATCGGCAACAACAAATCCGAAGTCGAGGATTCTCTCCGTAAAGGTCGTTCGGGGATTAGTTTTTCCCAAGATTATTGCGATCGCGGATTCCGCAGCCACGTTTACGGCATGCCGGACATCGATCTCGATGCGGCGATTGATCGCAAACTGCGGCGTTTTATGGGCGATGGCGCCGGCTATAACTACCTCTCCATGGTCGAGGCCATTGAAGATTCGGGTCTGGACGAGGATGATATTTCCAACATCCGCACCGGACTGATCATGGGATCGGGAGGCCCCTCCACACGCAACTTGATAGCGGCGGCCGATACAGCGCGGGAACGAGGCCCTAAGAAAGTCAGTCCCTTTATGGTACCCAGAACCATGTCGAGCACCAACTCGGCAACTCTGGCGACACCGTTTAAAATTAAGGGCGTTAATTATTCGATCAGTTCCGCCTGCTCGACCAGCGCTCACTGCATCGGCAATGCCGCGGAACTCGTTCAATGGGGTAAGCAGGATATCGTCTTTGCCGGCGGCGGCGAAGAACTGGATTGGACAATGTCAGTGCTGTTCGATGCCATGCCGGCCTTGTCGTCCAATTTTAACGACACACCTCAGAAGGCATCCCGCGCCTTCGATAAGGACCGTGATGGCTTTGTGATTGCCGGTGGCGGCGGTGTCGTGGTGGTCGAAGAGTATGAGCATGCCAAAGCTCGCGGCGCCAAGATTTATGCTGAGGTGGGCGGATACGGCGCCACCTCCGATGGTTATGACATGGTGCAGCCTTCGGGCGAGGGGGCGATGCGCTGTATGCAGATGGCGACCTCGACCCTTGATCGGCCGGTGGATTATATCAACACCCACGGCACCAGTACCCCGGTTGGTGACGGTAAGGAGTTGGGGGCGATCCGTGAAGCCTTCGGCGATCGCAATCAGATTCCAAAGTTCAACTCGACCAAATCACTCACCGGCCATTCCCTCGGTGCCGCCGGTGTTCATGAATCCATCTATAGCCTCATCATGATGGAGGGCGGTTTTATCTGTGCGTCTGCCAACATCGAGAATCTCGATCCCGAGGCGGATGACATGCCAATTGTGTTGGAAACCGAAGAGAATGTTACCCTGAATTGCGTATTATCCAATAGTTTCGGTTTTGGCGGTACGAACGCCAGCCTTGCCTTTTCGCGGATCGAAGACTAACCAGTTCCTATCGTCCGGTGTACCGCCGGGCTGTCAGAGGCCGCAACCCCAACTCGATGAAGACCGGATGACCACAGAAACTCAATTCATGGCGGGAAAGCGTGGCTTGGTCCTTGGCCTTGCCAATGACCATTCAATCGCCTGGGGGATTACCGAAACGCTTGCCGCCCATGGTGCAGAGCTGGCGTTGACCTATCAGAACGAGGCGTTCGGCAAGCGGGTCAAACCGCTGGCGGAACGGGTTGGAGCATCGCTGGTCATGGCGTGCGATGTCGAGACGCCGGGAAGTCTGGAAAGTGTCGTCGACACAATTAAGTCCGAATGGGGCTCACTGGATTTTGTCGTTCATTCCTTGGCTTATTCGGACAAAGAGGAATTGACGGGGCGATATCTGGATACGAGCCGGGATAATTTCGTCCAGACGATGAATATCTCCTGCTTCTCCTTCGTTTCCGTGGCGCAAATGCTCTATCCCCTGATGGAAGGAGGCGGGAGTTTCCTGACGCTGACTTATTACGGCGCTGAAAAAGTCATGCCCAATTATAACGTCATGGGTGTCGCCAAAGCGGCACTCGAGACCAGCGTGAAATATTTGGCCGCCGATCTTGGACCCGACGGTATCCGGGTTAATGCATTGTCCGCCGGCCCAATGCGGACGCTGGCCGGTAGTGCGATTGCAAGTGCCCGGAAAATTTACAACTGGACCGAAGCCAACGCACCGTTGCGGCGTTCTGTTACGCTTGAGCAACTTGGCGGTGCCGCTTTGTATTTGTTGAGCGATATGTCGTCCGGTGTCACGGGCGAGGTTCATCATGTTGACAGTGGATACAACGTTCTCGGCTTGCCGATGCGAAATCCCGGCGACGCCTGAACCCCGGGTGGTTTGAGCGTCGACGAATTCCCTTGATGTTTTTAGGGTTATTCTAATATGGTGGCACTCCAATCGCTTGAGGGGGTGGATGGTTTTTATGGAAAGAGTACGGCCTTTTAGCCAGGTTCTAGAGCGTTTGCGGTCGGTGGGACTCCGCCCAACACGCCAACGCATGGCGCTGGCGAAGCTGTTGTTTGATGGTGATGATCGGCATGTAACGGCTGAAATGCTCCATAGTGAAGCTGTTAAGTCGCGGGTTCGTGTATCCCTGGCGACGGTCTATAATACACTTCATCAATTTACCGATGCTGGTCTGTTGCGCGAAGTCGTCGTCGATATTGGACGGTCATACTTCGATACTAATATTAAGGACCACCACCATTTCTTCCACGAACAGACGAAGCAGCTGGAAGATATCGCCGATGACCGAATTGAGATCGGTGCTTTACCGCCACCACCGGCCGGTACCGAGGTCAGCAGAGTCGATGTCATTGTCCGGGTTCGGGAAAATAACAATTAAATTCAATAAATTATACTCTTAATTAGAATGATTTAAGTAGGCGTTGACACCAAGGATCAGGGGTCGCATAGTCTGCTGACGGCGTGGCGGTTAAATCGGCCGTGGCGTCCATTTATTTGTCCCATAGTACAGCTCAGGGAGGGAACTCATGGCTGATCTCAAAGGTTCTGGTACCGAAGAAAATCTCAAAGCAGCGTTCGCTGGTGAATCTCAGGCGAACCGCCGTTATCTCTACTTCGCTCAGAAGGCTGATGTTGAAGGTTATAACGACGTCTCAGCGGTTTTTCGTTCTACCGCAGAAGGGGAAACCGGTCATGCCCACGGGCATCTTGAATATCTCGAGGCGGTTGGCGATCCGGCAACGGGTGAGCCGATCGGTTCTACTGAGCTCAATCTGAAGGCGGCAATTGCCGGCGAAACTCACGAATATACCGACATGTATCCCGGTATGGCCAAGACGGCCCGTGATGAAGGTTTTGACGAAATCGCCGATTGGTTCGAGACTCTGGCAAAAGCCGAAAAATCCCACGCCGGACGTTTCCAAAAAGCGCTGGATTCGCTCGACTAATTTTGGCGGCGGCACGATCGTGCCGCGTCGAATGAATTGATGCTGGTCGGGGGATCTATCCAAGGTCCCCCGATTTTGCATCTGGACGACATAGACCTTTCTTGAGCGGAACAAACCCATGTCCGAAGGCAGTCTCGAAGCCCCGATACGCCACGATATCCCCTGGACCGACCCTGGCTTCACCGATCCGGAAGCGATCGATGCGGAACTGCGGCGGGTCTTCGATATCTGTCATGGCTGCCGGCGTTGTTTCAATCTTTGCGACAGTTTCCCGAAATTATTCGATCTCATCGACGACTCCGAAAGCGGCGAACTGGATAGCGTGGACAGCGCCGGTTTCAAACCCGTCGCCGATGCCTGCACGTTGTGCGACATGTGCTTTATGACCAAATGTCCCTACGTCCCGCCCCATGAATTCAATCTCGACTTTCCCCATTTGATGCTGCGGTACCGGGCGATGGAACATAAAGAGGGTAAGGTCGCCTTTGCCCACCGCCAGCTGGTGCAGACCGACCGCAATGGAAAGATGGCGCGTCTCGCGGCGCCCATCGCCAATTGGGCCTCGGCACGTGGCAATGGACTGACCCGTCCCGTTCTGGAATCGGTGGGCGGTGTTCACCGCGACGCCGATCTGCCGAAATTTCATAGCACCTTGTTTGAAAAGCGCCCGGCAACAGAACCGGTCAACACACAGGCGCCGGCCTATGGACGCAAGGCCGTCCTCTACGCCACCTGTTTCGTTAATTACAACAATCCGGATATTGGGGAAGCGGCCCGGGCGGTTTTGGCTAAGAACGGCGTGGAAACAGAGGTGGTTTATCCCAGTTGCTGCGGCATGCCTCAGCTCGAGCAAGGCGATATCGCCGATGTTGCCAAGAAAGCGAAGGCCGTCTCGACCGAGCTCGCGGCTTGGATCGATAAAGGTTATGACATCATCGCGCTGACACCATCCTGTGCACTGATGCTGAAGTTCGAATGGCCGTTGATCCTGCCCGGCGATGAGACGGTCAAAAAGCTCAGCGAGGCGACCTCCGATATCACGGAATACGTCGTTGATATTGCCAAGAATGAGGGTATGGCGGACGGTCTGTCACCATTGGACGGCAAGGTGGCGCTGCATTTCGCCTGTCACGCCCGGGCGCAGAATATGGGCCCGAAAGCCATGGAGATGCTCAAATTGACGCCGGACGCCGATGTTCAATTGATGGAGCGTTGTTCGGGCCATGGCGGTTCCTGGGGTGTCATGAAGGAGAACTTTGAGACCGCCATCAAGGTCGGTCGGCCGGTATCGCGCCAGGTTAAAGAATCCGGCGCGGCATTTGTCGTCTCAGAATGCCCCTTGGCACGGGAGCATGTGTTACAGGGCGTTGAGCGGCTCAACGAGGACGGTGAAACCATCAACGTAGAGCCGGCCCAGCATCCCATTCAACTCTTGGCCCGGGCCTATGGGCTATCTGGAACAGCAGGAAATAAGTCATGACCGCCAAACGGGAGATCACCCGCGCCGACATTCTGGATTATGACGCTTATGGTGCGGTGCGCGCCGAACGCCGGACCGAATTGGTTGCGACGAAACAAGCCCGGCGTCTGCATGTGGGTCCGTTCGCGACATTTTTCTTCGAGTGTTACGACACCATGTGGTACCAGATTCAGGAAATGCTGCGGATCGAACGGGGCGGCGACGAACAGCTTGCCGATGAGCTGGAGGCCTATAATCCGCTGATCCCGAACGGCAACGATTTGGTCGCAACGGTCATGCTCGAAATTACCGATGAGGATGAGCGTGCCCGTCAGCTGGCCGGTCTCGGCGGCATCGAAAACGGTATGTATATCGAAATTGACGGTGAAGAGCCGGTTAAAGCCGTACCCGAAGACGATGCAGAGCGCACCCGCGCCGACGGTAAGGCGTCCTCTGTGCAGTTCGTTCACTTCCCCTTCACCGAACGCCAGAAGCAGGCTTTCGCGAAGCCCGGCGCCCGTGTCGTCGTGGGTATCGATCATCCGAACTATGGCCATATGGCGCGTGTGCCGGAGGAAATGCGGGAACGACTTGCCGAGGATTTTTATCTCTAGCGGGTTCGTCGCCGCTGCTACGTTCGCGAATCCATCCAGCTGATAATTTTTCCGCCGAGGCTGAGGCCTGTTGCGGATTCGGTAACGCGCACGGCGTCGCGCAACCGGTCGAGATCGATGCCGGTGTCGAAACCGCAGCCTTCGAAAAGATGCACGAGGTCTTCGGTCGCAACGTTGCCCTTGGCACCGGGCGCGAACGGACAGCCGCCGAGGCCGCCGATGGAGCTGTCAAAACGCCGGATCCCCGCCTCAAGCGCCGCCCAGCTATTGGCTACGGCCAGGCCTTGCGTATCGTGTAAATGCAGCCCTACCCGGTCGGCGCCGAAGTTATTGACCATCGAGACCATCATGGATTTCACCTGAGAGGGATTTGCGGCCCCAATGGTGTCGGCGACGCCCAGTTCATCGACGCCGGCGTCGGCGAATTTTTCGGCAATATCCAAGACAACGTCGGGAGATACCCGACCTTCATAGGGACACACGAACGCCGCGCCGATATAGCCGCGCACATGCCGGCCGTCGGTTCGCGCCCGCTCGATGATCTCGATGCACTCAACAAGCGCTTCATCAAAACTCATATTGATGTTTTTGCGGTTGAAGGTATCGGTCGCTGTAATCACCACACCGACCGATCGGGTGTCGACCGCGACGGCCCGGTCATAACCGCGATGGTTCATGGTTAGGGCCGAATAAACCCGCCCCTCGCCCTTGGGCAATCGCGTCATGATTGCCTCCGCGTCGGCCATCTGCGGGACCCATTTGGGGTGGGCAAAGCTGGTTGCCTCAAGGTGGTCGACGCCGGCGGCCAGCAGCGCATCGGCGATTTTTAGTTTATCGTCGGTGGAGACGGGTGACGGTTGGTTCTGCAGCCCGTCGCGCAGCCCCACCTCGGTGATGGTGATCCGTTCGGTCATGTTGCCTTCGGCAGAGTCAGAGTGTCGAAATTACTCCGCGGGTTCGACTTCTACTTGCTCCCACGCTTTTTCATGCACCCAAGCGGCGTGTTTTTGAGTGGTCTTGGACTTCGTCCACTCGGTCAGCATTGGCTCGGCGGTATCGCGCAATTTCTGCATCATCGCGTCGTCGCCGTTTTGATAGGTAAGTTCAAGCCGGTGTCCATTGGGATCGAAGAAATAGATCGACTGGCAAAAGCCATGATCGGTGGGGCCGACGAGCTCAACGCCGGCATCGTCAAGTTTCTTCCGCATGCGTTCCAGCTCATCCATGCTTTCGACCTCAAGCGCCAAATGCTGGACCCATTCCGGGGTATTGGGATCCTTTTGCATCGGTGCGCAGCTCGGCACTTCGAAAAACGCGACATGGCTGCCGTCGCCCATTTCCAGGAATAGGTGGAAATAAGGCATCGCCTCGCCCGTGGAGGGCACATTATCCTCGGAAACCGCTATGGCATATTTCAGCTCAAGCAGATTAACATAGAAATCCGCAGTTTCCTTGGCGTCATTGCAACGATAGACAACGTGATGAAGCTTTTGAACCGGCATATCCGCCTCCTCTTCCATAGGGAACGTTCGTAATTCGATCTTAGCGGCCAAAAACCGATTTGTCCCGCCTTCTCAATTTATCAATTGCATTTGGAGTGCCGGGGAAATGAAATGGTGTTTGCAATTGATCCTCTCACAGGAATCCAATCATGACAGAAACGAAAGCAGCACAAGACGGATATGACCACGATTTCCGCGCCGTCCATGACGACGAACTGGAATGGGAAGACGGCCTTGCCAATGAGCTGATGACGCTGCCGCCGGGGGTTAAGGCAAAGGTCTATATGCACGACCGGGCGATGAAGCGGATCGATATGAAGGTTCAGTTCCCGCCAGGCTATGTGGAGCCCGAACACTTCCACAAGAGCTGGCACTCCATCGTCGTCCTAAAAGGCCGGATGTGCGTTGCCGGCAAGGATCTTCGGCCTGGTGACTATGTCTTTGGGTGGGATCTTCCTCACGGGCCTTACGAGTACCCCGATGGCTGCGAGGTTTTCGTCGTCTTTATGGGTGACGGTACGGAGCATGTTTGGGACGAGAGCAAGCACGAAGCTCATCAAAATACCTGGGAAGCCGAAACCGAGGAAGGCAAAGCAGGCGTGGAAGCGTTTCGCCAGAAACGTACGGCTGGCGAATGAACTCCCTCGACGCGGTTCTCGAATTCTGGTTCGGCAAGCCGGACGACCCAGGCTATGGCGAAGCGCGGGAAAGCTGGTTTAAATCGACACCGGAGATCGACGCCGAGATCCAGGAACGGTTCGGTGGCCTCTATGAAGACGCCGCGGCCGGCAAACTCGATGGATCGATGGATACGCCGGGGGGCTGCCTTGCGTTGATCCTGGTTCTCGATCAGTTCCCCCGTAATATCTTCCGAGGTTCCGCCAAAGCCTTTGCCACCGATGCCAAGGCTTTGGCGATCAGCAAGCATGCCATCGAACAGGGCTTCGATGTCGGCATGACGGAGCATGAAAAGACGTTTCTGTACATGCCGTTCCAACATTCCGAAGATCCGGCGGATCATAAACGATCGGTCGAGATATTTGCGACCTTGGAAACCAAAGCGACCTTTGAATTTGCCAAGGCCCACAAGGCGGTCATCGATCAGTTCGGACGCTACCCCCACCGCAACAAGGTTTTGGGCCGGGCCAATACGCCTGCGGAAGAGGATTATCTCAAAGACGCCGATAGCTGGGGTCAATAAGCCCTCAATAAACAGGAAGGAGCATCGCAATGTTAAAACTATGGGGCCGTCCGGATTCGTCGGCGACGCATAAGGTTCTTTGGACCTGCATCGAAGCGGGCATCGAATATGAATTTATCATGACGGGGGGGAAATATGGTGGGCTCACCGATCCTGAATATCTTGCTATGAACCCGACATTGCGCATCCCAACGATCTTGGATGATGGTTATGTCGGATGGGAAAGCAATTCCTGTGCCCGCTACCTCGCCGCCAAATATGCATCCGGCACGTTGTGGCCCGAAGATTTACAGATCCGCGCCGAAGCGGACAAATGGATGGACTGGCAATGCACTCACTGGATGGACATCGTACCTGCCTTTGCTTGGCTGATCCGGGGTACCGAGACTTTCGGCGCCGCCGAAGGGGTCGAACCATCTCGCCTAAAGTCGCTTGAAGCGTATCAGATGCTGGAAGACCGGCTAGAGGATCGCGACTATGTTGCCGGAGACAGCTTCACCATGGGTGATATTGCGCTCTGCCCCCGGGTCCACCAGTTCCTCAATCTCGACATCGATACGCCGGGTATGCCGAACATTAAAGCCTGGTATGCGCGCCTGAAGGAGCGCCCCAGCTTCGATCAGGTATTCACGCTGCCGCTGACATAGAGAATTGTGATAATGTTGCTGGAGCGATCTGGGTTTCGTTTTCCCAGACTGCTCCCAGCCGCTCCCCTGGCCCGTTCTAGCCGCAGAGAATACCGGCATCCTGTGAGATTCGCGTTGGATTTAATGTGTCCCGCATGGCCTTCTTGGTAATTGCATGGAGCGCACTCGATTCCAGCGCACAGACGCTTTGATCGGAAAGCACCTGTACTACGCGTGATTTCACGGCTTCTTGTTCATAAGGGGTAAGTTGATCGACCTCCCAACGAAAGCCGGACCCGAGCGCGACGGTCCACCAGTCAGAAGGTTCGGTCAACGGCTGACGATCAATCGCCGCGATAACCCGAGGTACGACACCGACACTATCGGCAATCAGGCGCCGGATGTTTTCCTGCTCGGTAAATCGCTCCCATGGTCGGGTGAGGGGGGGAATATCAGGCCGTATCTCTCGAAGTGCGTCGCCGAAGGCACCCGCGCCTGGCTCGAACGCGTTCGAGCCCCAGAAGGTCGTAATCAGCCGTCCGCCGGGACGGAGCAAACGCCACAATTTTGCAAGCTGGGTTTTCATATCCGACGTGAAGAACAGTGAAAACACACTGATCACGACGTCATAACTTTGATCGGATTCACGCAGATCTGTCATGTCCGCCATTCGGAAGGAAATATTGCGGATGCCGCGCGCTGAAGCTTTATCTTTCGCACGCTGCAGCATTGCCTCGGCAATATCCATCGCTACGACCATGCCGTCCGGTCCAACGGCCTCTGCGGCGGGCAATGCCGAGGCCCCTGTGCCGCACCCGACATCGAGTACGCGTTCACCCGGGCGCAGGGTCGCCAGTTCGACGGCTATTTTTCCATGGCGGTCCCAAAACCCCAAGGGTGGTGCATCGAAATGATCCGATGCGGCGTTGTAGGTGGTGGCGACCTTCATGTGCACTTGATTAGTCATTACTTTCTACCTTTCGTTTTCCGCTGCCGACGTGGTTCCGGCTCACGCTCGCGAACCTCATCGACAGCGGATGTATTAGTTATTCGACTAAACCGTATTGATCTAAACCGGTTGTGGGACGAATCGGATATAGGGTGTTGGCGCTACCCAGCCGCTCGGAAACCTTGATCGAGCCTCGTCGTCCGGGATGGCTGGCGCGATAATGACGTTGCCGCCTTGTACCCAATTTGCAGGCGTGGCCACGTCGTGAGCGGCGGTCAATTGCACGGAATCAACGATGCGGAGGATCTCGTCGAAGTTCCGGCCTGTCGTCATTGGGTAGGTGAGCGTTGCCTTAACCAAACGATCCGGTCCGACGACGAAGACCGACCGGACGGTCGCGTTGTCAGCGGGCGTGCGGTCTTTCGCCAATCCCTCGACTTCAGGCGGCAACATGCCATAGAGCTTGGCGACGGTCAGGGCTGGGTCGCCGATGAGCGGGTATGTGACGACATGCCCGGTCGCGGTTTCGATATCCTTCATCCAGTCTTGATGACGATCGACCGGATCGACAGAAAGGCCGACAATCTTGCGGTTACGGTCGGTGAACTCATCGGCGAGGCCTGCCATGTATCCAAGTTCCGTCGTGCAGACCGGCGTGAAATCCTTGGGATGCGAAAACAGAATGCACCAGGAGGTGCCAAGCCAGTTATAGAAATCCATTTCGCCATGGGTTGTTTCGGCCCGAAAGTTTGGTGCCTTATCTCCAATTTTAAGCATCTAATTCTCCTGTATAGTATGGGTTATGGTCGACGCACCAAGGCGGTTTGCTGAAGGCCTCACTGCAAGCGACCGTGGTATTTGGAATAGCACCGGGCTGGGCTTCGGCGAATGATCAGACCACCGTTCTATTTGATCGGACGACCGAAATGATGAAACGGAGCGATCATGGATGCATTGTCGGAGGTACTGCGCGCGGCGCGTTTATCCGGAGGGATCTTTTTGCGCGCAGAGTTTTCTGAACCCTGGTGCCTAACCTCAACGATCCAAGCGTCTGATTGCAGTGCGCATCTTGGACCTACCGACCATGTGATCCTTTATCATTATGTGGTCGAAGGTGAATTAACCGTTCAAATCGCGGACGAAGACCCAGCAAAATTCCACCCTGGCCAAGCGGTAATATTTGCTCGAAATGATCGCCATAATCTGTCAGGTCGGGAGCCCGCCGAAGCGGTTCCCGCGCTCGACTTGGCGCGGGTCCCCGCGCCCGGCGAACTCATGGAGATTGAGCATGGTGGCGGGGGCGCGGCAACCCGTATCGTGTGCGGTTTTCTTGGGGGGCAGGGCTTGGCTGGTAACCCGCTCTTATCATCATTGCCTGCGGCAATCCGCTATGACACGTCGACCGCGCGGTCCGGTCCGCTCGTGCGAACATCGTTGGAGTTTGCTGCGAATGAGGTCGCGGATGGACGTCCCGGCACTGACGCCATGTTGGCGCGAATTTCCGAGATGCTGTTTGTGGAGGCCGTCCGCGCATATGTGGAAGACCTGCCAAAGGATCTTGGTGGATGGATGGAAGCATTACGGGATCGGTCAGTCAGCAAAGCCATTGCATTGATTCATAGGCAGCCGGAAGAGCCCTGGACCGTAGAACGCCTCGGCCGCGCTGTCGGGGCATCTCGGTCCACCTTGACCGACAAATTTACACGATACCTCGATTGTGCCCCCGCGGAGTATCTTACAAAACATAGGATGATGCTTGCCGCGCGCGAACTCACATCCGGCAACGCATCGATAATGACCATCGCCGAACAAATTGGTTATGGATCCGAAGCGGCCTTTAGCCGCGCGTTCAAACGTTTTTATGGAGTCTCGCCATCGGCCTGGACTGGCGATTAAGAGTCCCCTTCCGGAAAACCGGAAGGTTAATACCGATTTGCCTATATTACCCCGTCTTCTCGCAGTGCGTTGATCTCCTGGTCGCTGAAACCGGCAATTTCAGCCAGGACGCTGTCGGTGTCCGCGCCGAGCACGGGCGGTGGCGATTTTACTGACGGTGTTGTATCCGAAAACGTATAGGGAATTCCCAATGCGCGGATGGTCCCCGATGTGGGGTGATCCATTTCGACAACCATATCGTTCGCTTGTGCTTGTGCGCTGGCAAGCGCTTCATCGACGGCGTTTACCTTGGTGCAAGGAATGCCTTCGCGTTCGAATAAAGTGATCCAGTCGGCTGCGGATTTGACCGATAGTGCTTCAACGATCAGCGGCTCGATATCGGCCCGGTTGGTGACGCGCCCGGCATTGGTTGTGAAGCGTTCATCCTCCGCCCACTCCGCATGCCCAACCAACCCGGCGAATTTGGCGAATTGCGGATCGTTACCGACGGCCAGTGCGATCTCACCGTCGCCGCAGGGGTAGTCGCTATAGGGGACGATATTAGGGTGGCCGTTGCCGTATCGGCCCGGTCGGCCACCGCCGATCAGGTGATTGGAGGCAACATTCACCAGCATCGACAGCGATGTGTTGAACAACGATACCTCGACTTTTTGGCCGCGTCCGGTTCGGTGTCGGGCCTGAAGTGCGGCCAGGATGCACATCGCGGCATATTGGCCGGTGCAGACATCGACGATGGCGACGCCGTATTTTGTCGGCCTGCCGTGCCTCTCACCGGTGATGCTCATCAGGCCGCTCTCGGCCTGCAGCAAGAAGTCGTAGCCAGGCATGCCGCCCTTTGGCCCCTTGTCGCCGTAGCCCGTGATCGCGCATTGGACGACGCGCGGGGCGTGCTCGGTCATCCACTCCTTGGTAAAGCCCCAACTGTCCAACTGACCGGGCTTAAAGTTCTCGATCAGGACATCTGCGTCTTTTAGCAAACGCCGCAATATATCCTTGCCGCGCTCGTCCTTGAGATTGAGCGTGACGCTGCGCTTGTTTCGGTTAATCCCTAAGAAGTAGGCCGCTTCGTCGCCGGCAAAGGGCGGGCCCCAGCCGCGTGTATCATCGCCCCGGCCGGGCTGTTCGATCTTGATGATCTCGGCGCCCATGTCGCCGAGATTCATCGTGCAGAACGGACCCGCCAAGATGCGGGTGAGGTCGATGACGCGGATGCCCTCCAAGGCCCCCAGGGAATCGCCGGTCATCGCATCAGCCCTTAGGCGGTGCCTGGTTCCGGTCATTGGCGAGGTCGTCGAGATACACATCGACCTTGGCCTTGCGATCCAAGCGGAATTTATGGAAGTCGGGTTTACGCTTCTCCATGAAGGCGTTCATGCCTTCGAGGGATTCCTCGGAGCCCCAGATTTCAGCCAAGAGCTCCATGCCCTGTTGCCAGGATGCGTAGAGTTCGTCGGACTCGAAGTTGAGGGATTTTTTGGTGGCGCGCAGGGTCTGGCCGGAATAGCCCTTCATCTGCTGGCACCAGGCTTCGGTTTCTTCGCGCAGTTTGGCTTTGGGTACGACCTTGTTGATGAGGCCGATCTTTACGGCCTCTTCGGCTTTGAAGGTGCGGCAGAGGAAGATCATCTCTTTGGCCAGGCGGTCGCCGATCAGGCGGGGGATGTACTGGGTCGCGCCGACGGTTGGGCAGGCGCCGACCTTGGCGCCGGTCTGGCCGAAAACACCGTCGTCGGCGGAGATGACGAGATCGCACCACAGCGCCAATTCATGACCGCCGCCCATGCAATAACCATGGACCATGGCAATCACGGGAATTGGCACGCCGCGGATTGCCATCGCGAGGCCGAGCATCCGGTCGTTCCAATGGGCCGCATTGGAGCGGTTCAGTTTCATCATGGCGTGGAAGTCGCCGCCTGCGGAGAACGCCTTATCGCCGGCCCCGGTGATCACGGCGCAGACAATGGAGGCGTCTTCCCGTGTTGCCTTAACGGCATCGGTGATCTCGTCGAGGGTCTGCTCGCGAAACGCATTCATCACGTCGGCGCGATTGATGGTAATCCACGCGACATCGTCGATGACCTCAAAGAGGATTTCGTTATAGGTACGGTTTAAGGTCAATGGTCTCGCTCCTGTCGTAAGGTTTATTCGGTTTCCTCGATCTCGATCAGTGCGCCGAGGGAATCCTTTGGGTGAATGAAAAAAAGCCGTTTGCCGTGATGGCCGGGTCCGGGTTTTCCCAGGACGCGGACACCGGCTTCCGACGCCGCTGCTGCCGCGTCATCGGCGTTTTCAGTGGTTAGGCAAAAATGATGGATGCCGCCCGCCGGATTGCGGGCGATAAAGGCAGCGATGGGCGAGGACTCGTCCAGCGGCTCCATCAATTCGATCTTGGCGTTGCCCAATTGCACATAGGCCATGCGGATGCCCTGTGCGGCGATCTCAATTGGATCCGTGACCGTGCAGCCAAAGCGATCCCGGTACAGTGCCATGGCGGCGTCGAGATCGGGCACGGCGAGGGAGATGTGATCCAGATCTTGTGCCGGAATGGCCGGAATGGGTGGACCTGGCTCCACCATATTAGAAGCGGTACAGCGCCGCTGGTGTATCGACGGTGATTTTTTGCCGCATTGCCTCATCCTGAACCCAATCGCCGAAGGCGTCGGCGAGGTCGCCGTCATTGGGATTGACCTCGTACTTGTTCGGATGGGGCCAGTCGGTGCCCCACATGACCCGTTCGGGATTAGCCTCGATGAGAGCATGAGCCATCGGTTTTACGTCGTCATAAGGCGGCAAGTCGGTGGCGCTGACCCGGTTGGCACCGGATATCTTGATCCAGGTATTGCCTTCCCGCATCAGTTCCAAGAGCGCCTGAAAGCCTGGCGCCTCGATGCCGGCGGTGGCCGGTTGATAGGCAAAATGGCCGATCGATTGCGGGATGGAAATAGACCGGAAGACCGGCATCAAATCGACAATGTCCTTGCCGGGGAACAGCCATTCGATATGCCAGCCGAAGGGCTCAATCCGCTTGGCAAGGTCCGGCACCTCATCTAAGCCGACCGGCATCCCGCCCTTGTTATCGGTATTGAGCCGGATGCCCCTGGCGCCGGCGGCGTCGAAGGCGGCCAGTTCGTCGTCGGTAATATCTTTTTCGATGGCGATGACCATTCTTGCCCGTTTAGGTGTCTTGGCATTCAGCGCCGCGGCACCGTCCATGATCGCCGCGTTATCCGTGCCATAGACCGAGGGCTGTGTGAAGACGACCCGGTCGACACCCAGGGTCGCATGCAGATGCTTGAGGTCATCCAAGGTCGATTCCGGCGGGTTATAACCACGTCCCGGCGATAGGGGATAGCGGTTCTCGAACACATGAACATGGGTGTCGATGGCGCCGCGGGGCATGTCGAAATTCGGTTTGTGGGGCTCTCGGTTCGGCGCGATGCAATCCCTGATCTCGTTACTCAACAT
>JAQCKY010000396.1 GCA_027592155.1 Pseudomonadota bacterium | reverse complement strand
TCACGGCCAACTCCCCGACGATGTGACTGTTAACGGCGATACGATTGATGCCGGACGCGGTCCCGTCAAGGTTACCGCCCAGCGGGACCCGGCAAAACTGCCGTGGAAAGAACTCGGCATCGATCTCGCGATTGAGAGCACCGGCTTCTTCGCCAGCAAGGAAAAAGCTTCCGCCCACATCGAAGCCGGCGCCAAGCGCGTGCTGGTTTCAGCCCCCGCCAGCGGCGCCGACCTGACAGTTGTTTACGGCGTCAACCACGATCAGCTGACGAACGATCATGTTGTCGTCTCGAATGCCTCCTGCACGACCAATTGCTTAGCGCCGGTTGCTCATGTTTTGAATCAAGCCGTGGGCATCGAGCGAGGGTTCATGACCACGATCCACAGCTTTACCGGCGATCAACGCACGGTGGATACGCTGCACAGCGATCTACACCGGGCCCGCGCCGCTTCCGTCTCCATGATCCCGACTTCGACGGGCGCCGCCCGCGCCGTCGGCCTCGTGCTGCCGGAACTGAACGGCAAGCTGGACGGCACCTCGATCCGGGTCCCAACACCGAATGTATCGGTTATCGATTTCAAGTTCGTGCCGAGCCGGGATACGTCGGTCGAGGAAATCAACGAAGCAATCCAGAAAGCCGCCTCCTCCGGTCCGTTGCAGGGCATTCTCGCCGTCAACGACAAGCCGCTGGTTTCCGTGGACCTCAATCACAGCCCTTATTCCTCGATCTTTAACGTTAACGAGACCCAGGTAATCGAAGGCAAGTTCGTCCGGGTCATATCCTGGTACGACAATGAGGGGGGTTTCTCGAACCGGATGCTGGACACCGCCGCAGCCATGGGAAATCTAAGCTAGGATCGAGCGTACTTCCAACCCCCGCCGCCTGCAACACATCCTTCGACGGGCTCAGGATGAGGAGATTTGCTGCCGCCCTCATGCTGAGCTTGTCGACCTGCCTCCTCCCGCCGAAGCGGGCTTCGCGCAGGCGGGAGCCTGCGGTGGCAGGTCGATGATAAGACAAGGGATTCCATGTCCGAACCCGATTGCCGGCTCTACCTCATTACACCGCCGAAGCTCGACGCGGCAACGTTCGGTGGTCGGCTTGCCGAAGCCCTCGATGCCGGGGGAGTCGACTGCGTCCAGCTGCGCCTTAAAGACATCGGCGACGATGAAATCGGCCGCGCTGCCGATGTCCTCCGCCCTATCGTTCAAGACCGGGATGTCGCCTTCATCATGAACGATCGTCCCGATCTGGCGTTGGAAACCGGATGCGACGGTGTCCATGTCGGCATGGAAGACGCGCCCTACGACGAGGCTCGTGCCCTTCTGGGCGCCGACGCCATCGTCGGCGTGACCTGCCAGAACTCGCTGGAACGCGGCTTGATCCTGGCGGAGGCCGGTGCCGATTATGTTGCCTTCGGCGCGTTTTTCGATACCAAGACCAAGGATGCCAAAAGCCGCGCCGACATCGAAAATCTAGCATGGTGGGCTCGCACCATGAACGTGCCCTGCGTTGCGATCGGCGGCATCACGCCGCTAAACTGCGGCCCGCTTGTGCAGGCAGGCGCGGAATTTCTCGCCGTGATCTCCGCGATTTGGGATCACCCGGACGGACCGGCGGCGGCGGTACGGGAATTTAATGACGCAATCCTCGAAAACGCGGCCTAGAAATTTAGGATATTGGAATGAGCGAGCAATCTGACGCCTCTAAAGAGACCGAAAAACCAGACGACCCCATGGCAGTGGCCATCATGGCGCTGCTCAATGACGGATTGAAGCCGACATTTCGGGATGTGGCGCAGTTCTTCGCCAAGGAACGGGCGAAACCCAAGGACGGGCCGGATCTGTGGCGGCGCTATATGAATGCCGCGAAACAGGAAGCAATCCACCTCGCGCGGGGCGGGCGGGTTCAGATTATCCGCAAAGGCCAGGTCGCCGATCCAAACGACTTCAAAGGCATCGTCCGGCTGCGCCTGCCGGAGTAGCGCTATCGCCCCTGTCGCCGGGATTGGTTTCGCCTCTTAGGGGGCGGTTTTGCGCGGCATGAAACACGGCAATGATTTCAATCCGCTCAGCGTTTATTTCATAGATCACGATGTAAGGCAGATTCGGAATGACGAATTCATAGGTCTCGGATTCGGTTCCGACGCGGCCTGATTTTGGGAAATCCAGAAGGCGATCTAAAGAGTACCTGATCCGATCAATGACTGTGCGGGCGACCGCAGGACTATCAGCCGCGATAAACTCATGGATCTTTTTGATATCCTGGAGGGCGGCCTCATGGAAAACGAGCCTCATATGCCCAGTTGACGAAAGACGGCCACAACCTCCTCATCCGAGGCAAACCGTGGATCATCACGGCGGTGGCGGATCTCGGCAATCTGTGACTCGGTCAGGCCAGGGTAATCCGTCTCACCCTGCGCGACGATTGTAAGCAGTATCTCAGCGGCGCGGTCCTGTTGTTCCGCGGAGAGCATACGAGCTTTTTTGATGGCCTCGTCCAATAACTTCGTCATCGTTCAAGTATAAAGCTGACGGCTAACTTTTCCAATATGCCAAATGGATTGAGGGAAATACTGTGGCGCTTCCTAGGCCTCATTCGCCCGGCGGGGCCGCCTGTAGCGCGGCGGCTTGCTGCCTGAGGCGGGCGGGCCGCAAGGCCACAAACAGCACCAGGGGCGGTACGGCAACAACGATGGCAATGAAACCCGCCGCCGGGAGACCATAACCTTCGATCATCGGACCGATGGTCAGCGCCATGACAACCGCGGTGGCGCCGGCAAAGGTGTCGTTCACGCCGATGGCGCGGCCCCGCTCATGGGTTTCGACCTGATCGGCGATGGTTGCTGTCGCCGCGACATTGGCGCCGGCCCAGCCGACACCGACAAGGAACGTACCCAAGGTCACGCCCCAATAAACACCGGTGAAGGAAACCAGACCGGCGCCGGTCAACGCCGTGATGATCCCGGGATACATCACGGCTTCACGCCCAATGCGGTCTGCCAGCCGGCCGAGCGGGATGGTGAAAGCGAACATGCCCGCCGAGTGGAACATATGAGACAGTGCAATCGCCGTCAGAGAGTGCCCTTGATGGGACAACACCAAGGACGTCATCACCATAACAATCGACATATTCGCCTGTCCGGCGCAGTTGGCGATGATGGCAAGACGCGTGGTGACGTTCCGGTAGAGGCTGATGGGTTTGAATTTGATGGGCCCACCGGCGGGTCGGGGTGACGCTTTGTAGCCGGGGTAATAATCGGACAGGTTCATCCCGATTTCCTTGGGGTCGGGCCGGACGAAGGAAATCATAATCATCCCGGAAATTATCAGCCCCGGCAGCATCAGCCACGGCAATCCAAGTTCGTGAATGGACGAGGATGGCGCGAGCCATTGCGAGACGCTGACCAGCAGAGGATTGGCAAATAGCCCGAGCAGCGAGCCTAAGGCCACATAACCGAGGGCCTGGGCCCGTTTATTGGGTGGAAACATATCGGTGGCCGCGACACGGAGCTGCTGGGCCGCATTCATGCCCATGCCAAAGATCAACAACCCGGCTAGGAAGACCCAAAAACTGCCGATATTCATCGAAGATCCGACAATTAGTCCGCCGATTAAGGCAAGGCTGAGCCCCAGTAAAATTCCGGGTTTACGGCCGAAACGG
>JAQCKY010000395.1 GCA_027592155.1 Pseudomonadota bacterium | reverse complement strand
CCCGATGCCCTGGCGCAGATGGTCGAGTGCCAGGAGATGTTCTTTCCACACCGAATCCAATATCTGGAGGAGGAGACCTTTCTCCACGTCCCGCATGATTTCAGGACCCCAAGTTGCCGCTTTTTCCGCCATCTTCTTGTTGATGCGATCTGTAATACGCTCTCTGATCTCGCCGTCGGCGACGCCTTCTTCCTTGGCCCAGTCCTCAACCGGAAGATCGAGGCCGAAGATACGAAGCGATTCCTCGTGGAGCCCAGCGGTGTCCCACTGCTCGGCATAGGCTTTTTCGGGAATGCAGCGGGTTACGATCGCGTCGACGACATTGGCGCGCATGGTCTGGATGGTTTCCGAGACCTCCTTGGCGGCCATGAGATCTTTGCGCTGTTCGTAGATGACCTTCCGTTGGTCGTTCATGACGTCATCGAATTTGAGCAGGTTTTTACGAATGTCGAAGTTGCGGGCTTCGACTTTCTGCTGCGCTTTTTCCAGAGCCTTGTTGATCCAGGGGTGGATGATGGCTTCACCCTCTTCCAGACCAAGCCGTTTCAGCATGCTGTCCATGCGCTCGGAGCCGAAGATTCGCATCAGGTCGTCTTCGAGAGAGAGGAAGAACTTCGATCCGCCGGGATCGCCTTGCCGGCCGGTTCGACCGCGTAGCTGGTTATCGATGCGACGGCTTTCATGGCGTTCGGTACCGACAACGTAAAGACCACCGGCGGCGAGGGCTTCTTCCTTGCCTTTGCGGACTTCTTCGGTGACGGCGGCTGTTATTTCTTCACGTTTGGCTTCGTCCTCGATGCCGTCGAGACTTTCGCGCAGCATCATATCGAGGTTACCGCCGAGCTGAATATCCGTGCCCCGTCCGGCCATGTTGGTCGCGATGGTCACGGCGCCGGGTTTTCCTGCCTGGGCAATGATGAAGGCTTCCTGCTCGTGAAAACGAGCGTTCAGGACCTTATGCTCGATCTTTTGTTTTTTCAGAATTTCAGAAATTGTTTCCGATTTCTCGATGCTGACGGTACCGACAAGGACCGGCTGTTTGCGGGTTTGGCAGTCTCTGATCAACTCGACAATTGCGTCGTATTTTTCCCGCGCGCTGCGGTAGACTTCGTCGTCTCTATCGTCGCGAATAACCGGCACATTTGTGTCGATGGCGATAACGTCGAGGGAATAAATTTCCCCGAATTCCCCGGCCTCGGTCATCGCCGTTCCGGTCATGCCCGCGAGCTTTGGGTACATTCGGAAATAATTCTGATAGGTGATCGAGGCGAGGGTCTGATTTTCGCTTTCGACTTTAACGCCTTCTTTTGCTTCCAGCGCTTGGTGGAGGCCTTCGGAATAGCGCCGACCTTCCATCATTCGTCCGGTGAACTCATCGATGATCATTACCTGGCCGTCATTGACGATGTAATCGGTATCGCGCTGGAACAGCTTATGGGCGCGCAAGGCTTGATTGACGTGATGGACCAATGAGACATTGGTGATGTCGTACAGGCTCTCACCCTCAAGCAGGCCGACTTCCCGTAGGAGCGCTTCGGCGTGTTCGGTGCCTACGTCAGTGAGCGTCACGGCGCGTTGCTTTTCGTCTTTCTCGTAATCTTCTTCGATCAGCTTGGGGATGATCGCATCGACTTTTTGGTAAAGATCCGAGCTGTCTTCCGGAATGCCGGAAATAATGAGCGGCGTCCGTGCTTCGTCGACCAAGATCGAATCGACCTCGTCGACGATGGCGTAATTGAAGGGACGCTGGACCATGTCTTCCAGCGTGAATTTCATGTTGTCGCGCAGATAATCGAAGCCGAGTTCGCTATTGGTCCCATAAGTGATGTCGGCGGCGTAAGCTTCCCGGCGGGCCTCGTCGTCGATGCCCGGATAAACAACCCCAACCGTCATGCCCAAAGCGGTGTAAACTTGGCCCATCCATTCCGCGTCACGGCGGGCGAGATAGTCATTGACGGTGACGATATGGACGCCCTTGCCCTCAAGGGCATTCAAGTAAACCGGCATGGTCGCGACGAGGGTTTTACCCTCACCGGTTTTCATCTCCGCGATGATGCCTTTATGCAGGACCATGCCGCCCGTGAGCTGAACATCATATGGACGTTCGCCTAACTTTCTTTTGGCCGCCTCTCGGACGGTTGCAAAAGCTTCGACGAGGAGGTCGTCAAGCGTCTCCCCATTGTCAAGCCGCTCGCGGAACCATGTGGTCCGGTCTTTGAGTTCCTGGTCGCTCAAGGCCGACATCTGCGGTTCCAGCGCATTTATGGCTTCTACCTCCTTTTGGAGGCCTTTGAGGTAGCGGTCGTTTGCGGAGCCAAACAGCCGTTTGGCGAGGACGTCAAGCATTGGCGATCCTAGTTATTCGCTATGATTTTAGGTAAGCGCGGCAGCATTTCCAATTTAGATCAAAGAGATAGAACTGGCACGCGGTTAAGTCAATAATGGCCGCTGAGGCTCGCGTTCTTGTGTGATGCCAGATATAGTCCGTTCAGGTAATCTCACAACGCTCTATAGACGAAAAATTTCATCCATATTTATTAACTAACCCCGTATTGAAAGGGGGAACCATGTACAAAACCGTTGGCCGGATAGCCGTCGCCATCGTCGCCATGGCAGTACCGCTCGCCTATGTTACTCACGCTCAAGCGCAGACATCGGCGGATGATCCCGTGGTCGCCATCGTGAATGATACCAAAATTCATCTTTCTGACGTCGAGGAAGCCCGGCAGTTTCTTCCGCAGGAAGTCCAAGCCTATCCTTTTCAGGTGTTGTACGACCACCTTGTGACCAATCTTATCGATAGCCAACTTCTCGCTGCCGAAGCGCGAAAAGAGAATCTGCACGAAGAAGAAGATTTCAAAAAGCGAATAGCCGGTATCGAGCAGCAAATTCTCCGACAGAAACTGCTGGAAAAAAGAGTTACCGGTCAGGTCACGGAAGAAAAGCTTCGGGCTCGCTATTCGGAGTTCGTGAAGACCCAAAACTCGTCAGAGGAAGTACACGCCCGTCATATCCTGGTGGAGACCGAGGCAAAAGCGCTCGACGTCATTGCCCGTCTCGATAAAGGTGAGAAATTTGCCGAGCTTGCCAAGAGCGTATCCACCGGCCCTTCCGGTAAAGCCGGTGGGGATCTCGGGTTTTTCACACGGGAGCGGATGGTTCCTGCGTTCTCTGAGGCCGCATTCGCATTGGCGCGGGGCAAGATGACCAAAAAGCCAGTTCAGACGCAATTCGGGTGGCACGTGATCATGGTCGAAGAGAAACGCCAAGCAGCGCCACCGACCTTTTCGCAGGCGGAAAAAGAACTCCGGGAAAACCTTACCCGCGAAGTCGCCGAAGAGGTGGTTAAAACTCTTCGCTCCACCGCGAGCATCAAACGGTTCGGGCCCGATGGGAAACCGATGCCAGCGCGGTAGACGCCTTCCACCGTTCCAGGTAAAAAGAGCGCCCGATGTGGCGCTCTTTCTTTATCAATCCATTATTGAAGATTTACCGACATGCCCGACCTTTCGCCCCTTGCTCCGGACCGTTTCCCGGATATTCCGCCTGTTGCCGGTGTCGCGTTCGCGGCGGGACAGTGTAATGTGCGCTACGTCAATAAAACCGACGTTTTGTTTGCCGCTTTTGTGCCGGGCACGACGGTCGCGGGGGTATTCACAAAATCAAAAACCGCCG
>JAQCKY010000394.1 GCA_027592155.1 Pseudomonadota bacterium | reverse complement strand
GAGGGTAAAACCAAATCATGGACAGCGCCTCCGTCCGCCGTGCGATTAAGATGGTTGGAAAGGGCCGCCCAGTGCGCGCCATCATTTGGATGCGCCCGGAGGAGCTGTTTTAAAAACCGGCGTGCTAGATCATTCTGTCCGGCGGTCTCCGCAATTTCCGACAAAAGGATGAGCGCACCGGCATGGTTCGGGACGGCTTCGAGGATGTTCCGGCAGGCTGCCGAAGCGCCGGAAACGTCGCCCGTAGCGAGGGCAAGACGTGCGGTAATGAGGGCGGGATCGGTCGTGGTCATGTTTCATGACTTGCCACAAAACCCTAACCGACGGCAATCAGCGCGGCGGTGCTCCCGCCCTCCACCGCCAATAAGACATTAAATGTCCGGCAGGCGGCGCCTGTATCCATCGGCTCGACAACAACACCGATTTCCTTCAGGGCGCTCCGGAACTCAGCTGTGACGAACGGCATGGAATCGCCACCGCCAAAAATTAGAATCTCAACGGCGGGGTCGGCTGTTTGGAGCGATAGCAAGCTCTCAACCGTAACCTCTTCAATCGAATTGACAGGCCAGACGTTGGTGGATTCGGGTAGGACCAGAACCGAGCTTTCATACCGTTCGCCGCCGATGGTGAAACCACCGCCGCCATAACCATTGATGATCTGGTGTCCCCTAGGAACCGCAGGCGTGATATCGCTGGGCACTCTGCTCTCCTAGAGAGGGGCTGCGGACGTTGTCGACAAACTATTCGGCTGGCGCGGTCTTGGTATCTTCGCTCGTTTGCGTACCGCGATTGAGATTGAGGTACAGTAACAACGGGACGGCGATACACACTGACGAGTAAGTGCCGACAAAGATACCCCAGATCAGCGCAGCACTAAAGCCGCGGATGACCTCGCCACCCAGGAAGAACAATGCCAAGAGGGCCAGCAAGGTGGTCACACTGGTCATCACCGTCCGGGATAAGGTCTCATTGATGCTTTGGTTCAGTAGTTCGGACAGGGGGAGTGTTTTGTACTTGCGTAAATTTTCCCGGACCCGGTCATAAACCACCACGGTATCGTTGATAGAGTAACCCGCAATGGTCAAAATTGCCGCCACGGTGGACAGGTTGAACTCGAGCCCGGTCAGAGCAAATAAGCCGATCGTCGTTAAAACGTCGTGGGTCAGGGCGACAATGGCGCCGACACCAAACTGCCACTCGAAACGGAACCAGATATAAACCAAGATACCGCCGATCGCGAGGATTACGGCGATAATGCCGTTACGGAACAATTCGACACTCACCTTAGGCCCAACGGCCTCGGTGCGCCGGAAATCAACACCGTCGCCAAGCGCCGAGCGCACTTTCTTAACCGCCTCCTGCTGCGCCGTCTCGCCGCCTTCCTGACGTTGGATGCGAATCAAGACATCCGTGGGCGCACCGAAGGTCTGCAATGACACCTCTCCAAGCCCCAACCCGGAAAGGATATCGCGCATACTACCGATCTGATCGGGCTGCTCAGTGCGCACCTCAATCATGATACCGCCTTGAAAATCGATACCGTAATTCAGGCTTCGCGTGCCAAACAGCACCCCGGACACGATGATCAAAAGAGCGGAAAAGACGAAGAACGCCTTACGCCGTCCGACAAAATTAAGGTTCGGCTTTGCCGGCACGAGATTAAATGACCACATGATCGTCTCCCTCCTAGACCGGTAGAACCGTTGGAGACCGCTTGCGCAGCCAGGTAACAACCATCAAACGTGTCAACAAGATCGCGGTAAACATCGAGGTCAGAATTCCGATCGATAGGGTGACGGCAAAGCCACGGATCGGTCCGGTCCCGAAGAAAAATAGGATCAGAGCGGCAATCAGCGTCGTCAAGTTCGCATCGATAATCGTTGAGATCGCACGGCTGTAACCGGCATCGATAGCCGATATCGGCGTCCGCCCCGCTCTCACCTCTTCCCGGATGCGTTCGAAAATCAGCACGTTGGCATCGACCGCCATACCAATTGTCAACACGATTCCGGCAATACCCGGCAGCGTCAGCGTCGCCTGAAGCAGAGACAATCCCCCCAGGATCAACAACATGTTCACCACCAGCGCGATGACGGCGAAGATGCCGAATAATCCGTAAATGATGACCATGAAGACAATCACGGCGATAAGACCGATGATGCTGGCGAATTTACCCGCGGTAACCGAATCGGCGCCGAGGCCGGGACCGACGGTCCGTTCCTCAAGAATGGTTAAAGGCGCCGGGAGCGCACCGGCCCGCAGCAACAACGCCAAGTCACCAGCAGATTGAACGGTGAAACCACCGGTGATGATTCCGCTGCCCCCCAAAATCGGTTCCCGGATGTTCGGGGCACTGATCACTTCATTATCGAGCACGATGGCAAAGCGCCGGTTCACATTTTTCCGGGTAATATCGCCGAATTTTTTGGCGCCCCGTGAATCGAACCGGAACGACACCACCGGCTGGCCACTCTGTTGATCGATCGTCGGTTGAGAATCGACCAAAGAATCGCCGCCCAATTCGATACGCTTACGGACCAGAATGTTCGGGACAGCACCGTCACGGCCGGCACCGTCCTTGAACGGCAATAACTTGGTGCCTGCCGGGACACGGCCCCGTCCGAACGCCGAGGACTGATCCTCTGGCACCAGATGGAATGTCATCTTGGCGGTCTTGCCCAAAATTTCCTTGAGCCGTTCCGGGTCATCGACACCTGGAACCTGGACCAATATCCGGTCCGTCCCTTGGCGCTGTATCGTCGGTTCCTTCGTGCCAAGCTCGTCGATCCGGACGGAAATAATCTGCATGGAAGTTTGCATGATGGATTCACGCTCTTGATTAAGCGCATCTTCCGCAAACGCGAACCGAATCTGGTTGCCTTCGATCTCCATCGTAAAATTCGGGTCAATTCCCCGTAACAGATCAGCGGCCCGCTGGATTTCCTCGGGCTTGTTGACCGTGACTACGACGTCGGTCTTGATCGCTTTTTGGTTATTCAGAATTCGAGGATTTTCAATCCGGAATCGCGCCCGTATCGCGTCCTGGAGCGACTCCACCCGTTCGGCCAAAACCGCATCGATGCCAACCTCAAGCAGAAGGTGAGATCCACCCTGAAGATCGAGGCCGAGGCTAACCTGCTTTTTTGGCAACCAGTCGGGGATCGAATCGGCAACAGAGCGGTCCAGCATGTTCGGCGCGGCAAAGACGATACCCAACAACGACACCAGTAAGACGATAGTGATCTTAAGTTTGGAAAAATAGATCATATTGCGGAGCCGGTCCGTCTAGCGGCCGAACAGCTTTCCGAGCATTGAGCCGCCCTGCTGCTGACCGGGCTGCCCCGGTCCTGCGGCGCCGGCCTGTTCCCCAGGTGCGGTTTTGGACATAACCTGTGCAATCATTCCCCGCTGAACCCGCACCCGAATTCCTTCAGCGATTTCAATCGACAATTCATGATCATTGAGAACCTTGGCGACAGTCCCCATGATGCCGCCACCGGTGACGACTTTGTCGCCACGGCGGATCGCGGCAAGCATCTCTCGGTGCATTTTAGCTTTGCGTTGCTGCGGTCGGATCAGCAGGAAGTAAAATACAGCAAAGATCAGAATCAACGGCAGCAGCTGACCGAAACCGCCACCGAGAAATCCTCCACCGACTGCTTGCGCATAGGCTGGGGAAA
>JAQCKY010000393.1 GCA_027592155.1 Pseudomonadota bacterium | reverse complement strand
ATCACCGCCGATAAAGCGTCCCGCATTCGCCATTACCGGGTTCAGGCACAAGGCGAGGGGTCGGTCCATGTCAACACGATCCGCGCGCGGGTGAGCGCCGATGCCGCGTATGAAAGCTTCATTTTGGCCGTCGGCGGTTCCGTTGCCCGTGATGAGGTCCATGTCGGTCTGGTCGAAGCTCGTGCGTCGACCAACCTTAATGGGGTTTATCTCGGGACCGGCAATCAGGTAATCGACAGTACAACTGTCATCCGCCACGACGCGCCGGATACGGTCAGCAACGAGCTCTATAAGGGTGTGTTGGACGGCTCGGCCCGCGCTGTGTTTCAGGGCAATATCCGGGTTGAAAAAGGGGCCGACGGCAGCGATGGCCGGCTCAGCAACCGGACGATGTTGCTGTCCGACGACTCGGAAATCGATACCAAACCGCAGCTTGAGATTTATGCCGATGAGGTGCAATGCGCCCACGGCGCGACGGCGGGCCAGTTGGACGAAACCGCGCTCTTCTATCTGCGGTCGCGGGGCATAGCCGAGGATGCCGCCCGGCATATGCTTGTCGAAGCCTTCCTGGGCGAAGTCGTCGATGGGGTCGAGGATGAAACCTTGTCGGAACTCCTGCGCGCGCGCATTGCCGATTGGTTAAAGGTGGCGCAAATATCTGCGGGGACGCCACGATGACGACAGTCGCTCTGAAAACCGCACCTGACGCGACGAACTATCCCTTCGATGTCGATCGCATCCGCGCTGATTTCCCGATTTTGGCGCGCCCGGTTCACGGTAAGCCATTGGCCTTTCTGGACAGCGGCGCCAGTGCGCAGAAACCCCAAGCGGTGCTGGATGCGATCCAGCGTGCTTATTCAGAGACCTACGCCAATGTCCATCGCGGCGCTTATTATCTGAGCCAGGCTGCGACCGATGGTTACGAGGGGGCCCGGAAACGGGTGGCGGACTACATCAACGCCGCCAGCGCCGACGAGATTATTTTTACCCGCAATGTGACCAGCGCTATCAATCTGGTGGCCTCGTCATACGGCGCGAAGTTCCTCCAAGCCGGGGACGAGATTATCCTGTCCCAGATGGAGCATCACGCCAATATCGTACCGTGGCAGATGCTGCGCGATCGTATCGGCATTGAGATCAAGGTCGCACCGATTGACGATCGCGGCAATTTCCTGCTCGACGAATATGAAAAACTTTTAAGCCCGAAGACCAAGCTGGTGGCGATTACCCAGGTCTCGAACGTGCTGGGCACCATCGTGCCGCTTGATGACGTCATTCGGTTGGCCCACGCCCAAGGGGCTCATGTGCTGGTCGACGGTGCCCAGGGCATCGTACATAGCCGGGTCGACGTGCAAGCTTTGGATGCGGATTTCTATGGCTTCACCGGTCACAAGCTCTATGGCCCGTCGGGGATTGGCGCGCTCTATGGCAAGATGGAGCTTCTGAAGCAAATGCCGCCCTATGAAGGCGGCGGCGATATGATCGAGCTGGTGACGTTCGAAAAGACGACCTACCGGGAGCCGCCGGCGCGGTTCGAGGCAGGCACGCCGCCGATCGTTCAGGCAATCGGGCTGCACGCGGCGATCGATTATGTTGACGCTGTCGGCATCGAGAACGTGGCTGCACACGAAGCAACGCTTCTGGAATATGCGACCGACCGGCTGTCGGAATATTCCGACATCACCATTATCGGTCAGGCCGATAACAAGGCGGGGATCATCTCCTTCGTCATGGACGGCGCGCACGCCCATGACATCGGCACCATTGTCGATGCCGAAGGGGTAGCGATCCGTACCGGCCATCATTGCGCGCAACCGCTGATGGATCGTTTCGATCTTGCGGCGACCGCACGAGCGTCGTTCGGCATGTACAACACCCGCGCCGACGTGGATGCGCTGCTCGCGGCGCTGGACAAAGTTAGGGATATATTCGGCTAATGGATGATGAACTGCGCGAGCTTTACCAGGAAGTAATCCTGGACCATGGAAAGAACCCCCGGAATTTCCGGGCGCCGGAGGATGCCAATTATGAATCTTTGGGCCACAACCCCTTATGCGGCGATCGCATCAAGGTTTTCGCCAAGGTCAATGCGGACGGTCTGATCGAGGACGCGGCCTTCGACGGCCGCGGCTGCGCCATCTCGGTGGCTTCGGCCTCGATGATGACCGACATTGTCAAAGGCAAGACAGTGGACCAAGTTGACCGGCTGTTTGCGACATTCCATGACATGTGTACCTTGGAAGATCCGGAAATCTCGGACGAGTTTTCCGACGACATCGATAAGCTGAAAGTACTGTCCGGCGTGCGCCAATTCCCCATGCGGGTGAAATGCGCGACGCTGGCCTGGCATACCATCAATGCTGCCGTTCACGGCGAAGAGATAACAAGCACTGAATAGACGCAAGTTGGATTAATACCATGAGTACCCACGACGATATCAGCGATCCCTATATGCCGCCTCCCGGTTTTGGTGGCATGCCGTACGCGCCGGAACCACCACAACCGGATGCCGAGGGAATGGTTGCCCGTTCCGGGGAACCGAAAGACGAGGGGGCTGCTTTTGCCGACGAGCAGGCAATTATCAAATCCCTGCAGACGGTCTATGACCCGGAAATTCCCGTGAATATTCATGATCTGGGCCTGATCTATGAGATCGAGACCAAGGAGCGGGGGCAGGTGATCATCGTGATGACGCTGACGGCACCGGGTTGCCCGGTTGCGGGCATTTTGCCGCAACAGGTCGCTGATGCCGCCGCCGCCGTCGACAGTGTCGGCGAAGCCGCCGTCAAACTGGTTTGGGACCCGATGTGGGAACCCGACATGATGTCCGACGATGCGAAGCTGGCGCTCGGTTTTTAGGGGCCGGGTGTAATCGGTGCGAAATCGTACTATATTAGGCAGAGACTGAGAGAGAGTAAGACGCCATGACGACAGAAGCCTTAATCGAATTGACAGAATCCGCCGTGACACGGGTTAGAAACCTGATGGAGCGGAGCGATAAACCAGTTGCGGGGCTGCGTGTTGCGATCAAACCGTCCGGCTGTTCGGGCCATAAATATGTGGTCGAATATGCCGATGGGCCGTTGCCGCTCGAGGATGTGGTCGAGCAGGAAGGCGTGACCCTCTATATCGATCCGATGGCAAGCATGTTCCTGATCGGCGCAACCATGGATTACGTCGAAAGCAAGTTGGAGTCCGGCTTTGTGTTCGAAAATCCGAACGAAAAAGGCCGGTGCGGTTGCGGCGAATCCTTCCAGATGTAGAGCTGCTTTCGGGTTTCCAAATTAATGCCAAAAATGACGTTTGTGGAGCGGGACGGGACACGGCGCGAGTTCGAAGCCGAGGCCGGCACCTCTCTGCTTGATATTGCCCACGCCAATGGAATTGCGATTGAGGGCGCGTGTGAAGGCTCAATGGCTTGCTCGACCTGCCACCTGATTATCGATCCGTCATGGTACGAAAAACTGAAACCCGCCATCGAAGATGAAGAATTTATGCTCGACCTCGCCCACGGGCTTACCAGGACGTCGCGGCTTGGCTGTCAGGTTCTCCTGACCGACGAACTGGACGGGCTTGAGGTCCTGCTGCCGGCCGAAACCCGCAACATGATGATCTAGCCGGTCTCGTGGCGGGTAACGATCTTTTCTCCCGTCTCCAAGGCGCTAACCTGGCCGACTGGG
>JAQCKY010000392.1 GCA_027592155.1 Pseudomonadota bacterium | reverse complement strand
CGTCGGCGGGCGTCCTGCTTGCCGATCTCGGCGCCGATGTCATCAAGATCGAACCGGCACCCAACGGCGACCCGACCCGCGGTCTGCAGGGCTTCGGCTCCGGCTTTTTCTACGCCTTCAACCGCAATAAACGGAGCCTTGCGGTCAATCTGAAAACCGAGGAAGGACGCGACGTCATCTACCGGCTGGCCACCCACGCGGACATCGTCCTCGAAAATTATGCACCCGGCGCCATGGACCGGCTGGGATGCGGCTACGACGATTTTTTGCGCCTCAATCCTAGGATCATCTATTGCGCGCTCAAGGGTTTTCTCAGCGGCCCATATGAGGAACGGCCGGCGCTGGATGAGATCGTGCAGTTTATGGGCGGCCTGGCCTATATGACCGGACCACCCGGCCAGCCGCTGCGGGCCGGCGCCTCGGTAATCGATATCATGGGTGGCATGTTCGCCGTCATCGGCGTTCAGGCGGCCTTACGGGAGCGCGAGCGCAGCGGGCGCGGGCAGTTCGTAAAATCGGCGCTGTTCGAATCCGCGACCTTCCTGATGGCGCAGCATATGGCGGGCGAAGTGGTGACGGGAACGCCCGCCGTACAAATGTCGGATCGGAACCGGCGCCAGGGAATCTGGGCTATTTACGAGGCCTTTGAGACCGCCGACGACGAGCTTATATTTCTCGGCCTCACCAGCAACAACCATTGGCGGGAATTCTGGACCCATTTTGACCGCCAAGATCTGATCGATGATCCCGAATTGGCGACCAATCCGGACCGGGTCCGAAACCGCGCCCGGTTCAAACCGATCGTCGAAGAATGCCTGCGCCGCCATAGCGTCGCCGAGCTTACGGTTGTGTTCGAAAAGATGGGCGTTCCCTTTGCGCCGGTTGCCAAACCCGGCGATCTCTTCGATGACCCGCACCTTAAGGCGGGCGGTCACATGGTGGACATCGAATTTCCCGGCGGGCGCCGTGCGCCGATCCCCGGATTGCCCCTGGAAATGGGTGATCACAAATTTGGCGTTCGCAACCAGACGCCGAAAGCCGGTGAACACACCCGAGAGATCCTCGACGCATTAGGCCTCGGAGGCGATGAAATCGACAGTCTCGGCGCCCGTGGAATCGTTATGTGGCCCTCTGAAGGGACCGACGAAGAATATTAGCGAACCGCCCCGCCTCACCCCGCTTGTTATAGCGACGCGAGGTGATCCGCGGCGTTGAAATAGGGCAAATTATCTTGAACGGAGCAGCCGATCACCGCCAGCCGTTCGGCAACCCGAATGGCTTTTTGATACTTGCGTTCGCTTTCGTCCAAAGTATGAGTTTGGAACTCAGTACCGCACAGCGAGATGCCGTAATGGGCCTGAACCGTGCGGATCTTCCGGCCGGCCAACATGCCGTCTGCAATTAGCGAGAGATCGAATTCGGGCTGTTTCACCACCTGAACTTTATTCTCCACAAGATAGCCCCGGATTTTGGCTTCTGCTGCTAGTGCAACATCCCAATAATCGGATTCGGTCTGGGTGGGCTCGGCTGAAACGCTTTGGAATGCCATACAAAAAGCAAGGAAAACCTGCTCGTTGGCATTCGCCGACTTCCAGGCCATGCCGCCCATTTTGTTCCAGACGGAAAGATCCATTTCCTCGAATACTTTCGGGACTCGCTCTAAAAACAGCCGGTGCAGCCCGCTCTCGTTCAGCGTGGCGTCGAGCTTCTGCTCCTTATAGATATCCGTCGCCGCGTAGGTGCCGCAGACCGGACAGGTATCGTTCTCGTAGGCATTCTTCCGATAGACATGGGAACAGCGCATCTTATTCGGCAGCTCGTTCTTGCACAAAAGATAGATATCGCCGCTTTCCTCGCCGTCCTGCTGCACCCCAATCCAGTTGAACCGGTTCATAAACTGCATATAGGAGCGCCGGTGGCTCCACAGGCTCCACTCCAAATCTTCGACGGGACCGAAGGTGGTCCAGTTGGAGCTGACATCGATAACGACGCATTGCTCCTTGCCCGGGGCGGAGCGCAATCCGCGACCGACCGACTGGCCCCACAACACCTTGGAAAGGGTGGGCCTGAGATGGACGATGATATTGCAAAAAGGGTTATCCCAGCCCTCTGAAAGGACACCGACCGAAACCATTGCCTCGACTTCGCCCTTTTCATGACGGGCCAGCAATTTCATCCGTTCCTTAATCGGCGTCTGGGCGGTAACGATGGCGGCCTCGATCCCATAGTGCCGGATTGCCTCCAGCGTCGCTTCAGCCACGCTGACATCGGCGCAGAACCAAGCCGATACGGGCTTATCGAGTTTCAGACGCTCTTCGTTATAGCTCCAGAGCGCGTAATCGATCATCGATGACTTGATGATCGCGGGCGCCAGCTTGGCGACGGGAAAGTCGCCCGAACTGATATCGATATGACCGAGTTCCAGATCATGGACGAAATGGGGCCGGTAGACCGGCTGCACCAATACGCCTTCAGCAATCAGGTCATTGATGTTGGCGCAATCGATAATCGCGTCAAAAGCAAGATGAAGCTGGTCGCGCTGGTCGCCGGTCCGGCGCTCAGGCGATGCCGTCAGCCCCATGAAGCGCGCGTCTTTTTTCCCCCTTGTCTCAAAATCGTCGATGATCCGCTTATAACCGGTGCCATTGGGCGAAACACGGTGCGCTTCATCAATGATAATAAGGTCCGCTTTCGGGATGGCGTCGGCCAGGACCTCCTTCGCCCGCATGTTGGTAGACAGCAGGATATCGTATCCATCGAAGGCCGGTCCCTTATCGGAAACCGTCAGCTTGCGAACGCTATGCTGCTTACTCAGCGCCTTTTCCAGTTGTTCCAGAAGGACCAGCCGGTGGCACAGAACCACGATCTTCTTATTCTTATAGAACCGCTCGACGATTTCGCTTGCCAGAACGGTCTTACCGGCACCGGTCGGTGCCTTCAGGATAAAACGGCGATGTTGTTTTAGGATCGACGGGAAATTGTCGATGATTTCTTGCTGCCAAGTTCTAAGTTGCATTGAGTGCCAGTAAAAAAGGATGACCCCGCGGATGGCAGGGTCGGAACAGACCGAAACGGCGACAACTGGAAACGACAGTTCCCCCATATGCTCCCGCACACGACGCCGAAATTACAAACAGCGGGCGATATTAGACGAAGTTGCCCAGGTAGCAATCAAACAACTGTAAAAGTTGGTCGAAATTCATCATTTTCAATAGATTAGCGTCTAAAATCGACTTCTTATCCGCATCCGCCGGACAAGATCGTCACAAAATAAACAAAAAAAGTTCCAAGGATTCCCTTCGCGCCGTCGTCTAACTTAATAGATCGCGGTAAAAAGGCGTTCCATGACCGAAGCGGACGAAGAAACAGCGTTGATCAAACGCGCGCAGGGCGGCGACAAAGGCGCCTTCGAGAGGCTGTTGCAGACCCATTACGACGTCATGTACCGAACGGCGTATAAATGGTGCGGCAATAAGATGGATGCCGAAGACATCACCCAGACCGCCTGTATAAAGCTCGCGCGGTCAATTGACGGTTTCAGATTCGAATCGGCGTTTCTGACCTGGCTCTACCGATTGGTCATCAACACCGCCAAGGATTGGGCCAAGGCGAGACCTGTCTGACGTCAGCGCCTATGGGACGAATTGAGGTAATTGCATAACGGAGGATTTTTGGCTCATC
>JAQCKY010000391.1 GCA_027592155.1 Pseudomonadota bacterium | reverse complement strand
GTCTGACCTATCTGCAAATCGACGATGTGAATTATTGCTATCTCTGCGATCCCGAACAGCAGCAGCGTCTGCGGGACCGAGGTGAAGATCCGGATCAGGTTTTAGACAAATATATTGAGGTTAATAACGCGACCTTGAAGGACCGCCCGGCGGGGCTCCATGTCACCACTCATATGTGCCGGGGCAACTTCCAAAGCGCTTGGATGGCCTCGGGCGGTTACGAGACCGTTGCCGAGAAAATGCTAAATGGCGTCGATGTCGATGGGTTCTTTATGGAATATGACGATGAGCGGGCCGGCGATTTCGAACCGCTGCGCTTCCTGCCCAAAGGTAAGACCGTCGTGCTGGGTCTGATCAGTACCAAGGTGCCGGAACTGGAAGATAAAGACATGGTGAAGCGGCGCATCGATGAGGCCGCGAAGTTCGCGCCTCTGGAGCAGCTTTGCCTGAGCCCGCAATGCGGTTTTGCGAGCACCCATCATGGTAATAAAGTGACCGAAGACGACCAGAAGCGGAAACTCGCATTGGTCGTCGAGATCGCCGACGAAGTCTGGGGATAGACTCCGGACACCGGCACGCTTTAACAGGAGGTAAAACCGATGCCCAATAAAGTGATTATCAGCTGCGCGGTGACCGGTGGGGCTGCGACGACGCCGGATATCAATCCAGCGGTTCCGGTAACGCCGGAGGAGATTGCCAATTCGGCGCTCGAGGCGTGGCGTGCCGGGGCGGCAATCACGCATATCCATGTGCGCGATCCGGAGACCAAGCGCGGCACCATGGAAGTGAAGTACTACCGCGACGTCGTGGAGCGCATGCGGGCCACAGACACGGATGTCATTCTCAATCTCACGACGGGTCCCGGCGCGTTCTTCGTCCCGGGCGAGGATGAGCCGGCGATTGGCGACCCCATCTCAATCTTCAAGAAGCCCGAGGTGCGGGTGAAACATGTTGAAGAGCTACGCCCGGAAATCTGCAGTCTCGACGTTGCGACCATGAATATGGGTGAGCGGGTGTTTATGAACACGCCGCCCCATCTCACCGAGATGGCGATCAAGATCAAGGCCGCCGGGGTCAAACCGGAAATGGAATGCTTTGACGTCGGCCATGTCATGCTGGCCAACCATCTCATCGAGACGGGCGTGATCGAGTCTCCGCCCTTGTTCCAACTTTGCCTCGGTATCTCCTATGGGTGCCCGGCGACCGTGGAATCGATCCTGCATATGCGGAGCCTGCTGCCGAAAGACGCTCATTGGGCGGCCTTTGGGATTTCCCGCCATGAAATGCCGATCGTCGCGGCGGCGATCCAGATGGGCGGACATGTCCGGGTCGGGCTGGAGGATAATCTTTATCTCGATCGCGGCGTACTGGCATCGTCAAATGCGGTCCTCGTGGAACGGGCGGCTCAGATCATTCGTCTTTTGGGCTATGAAGTTGCGACGCCCGACGAAGCGCGTGAGATCCTCGGCCTCGGCACCGGCGCGGCAAAATCCGCCGCGGCGGAATAGCCGGGCGCAGCGGGAGCGGTAAAGTTGCCAATGTGACCGGGGCTGCGCCTCACCAGAGACCCCGTGTGCCTTATACGGCGCCCTCTAACCGTGGGTGTCGAAGGGGCGTTCGCGCGTGCTGTGGCGCTAAAACAAGCAAAATAATTCCAAGCTGTGACCTTGATCACCCTTGGGGGCGTCATTACCTTATATAGTACGGTTCCTACGGCTGCCGCTTGGCCGGACGATGCCCATAAATAATGATTATAAATCAATTGGTTATCGTTAATCAGTGATTGTAGGGTGTGAAAGCCATGCCAGATACCATTAGTCTTTCTTCGGCCACACAGACCAGTCTGAAGTCCAGTCAAAACGTCGCCGCATTGCAGGCGCGGACGCAGGAACGGCTGTCGACCGGTAATAAGTTCAATTCTTTCACCGATAATCCGCGCGCTGTTGCGGTTTCCCGGAGTCTTTCCAACCGGGCATCGGATCTCCAAGGTGTGAAAAACAGCATCGGGCAAGGGGTCAGCAGCCTAAAGGCGACCCAAAACGGCCTGGATACCATCGATGGTTTGCTGAAGCAGGCGAAGGGTGTTGCTCAGCAGCTGGAAAATACATCGGATCCGGCACAACAGGCCGTGTTAAACGATCAGCTCAGTACGCTCTCCCAGCAGATCGACTTTGTGGCACAGGACGCCAGTTTGGGCGGCACAAGTTTGATTTCCTCGACCCCTGACAATCTCAATATCAACCTGAACGATTCCGGCTCGTCGTCCATCGAAATACAGGGCCAGGCCGTCGATTCAGCCAGCCTGGGGGTTACAAACAGTGTTGCCAGCATCGATGCGGCAATCCAGACCGTGCGGTCGGTGGGTCAAAGCATCGGCTTGAATGCCGCGACCTTGTCGATCCGCGAGGATTTCACCGATAATTTGGTGAATGAGCTTGAAGCCGGTGCCCAAAAACTGGTGGAAACGGATCTCAATGAAGAGGCCGCGGTCTCGATCTCCGCGTCCACGCGGGGCGCTCTAGCGTCCGCCGCGACCGGGATTGCGGCTCAGTCCGAACGATCTATTTTGCAATTATTCTAGCTGTTCTTGCCTAACGCCAATTGCCGCGAGGCTTGACCTTCGCCGGTTTTAGCCCAAATTAAGGCCTCTAAATTAATATCTGCTGGGCGCTTCCTTGAAGGCCCAACAGGTAACTCGCTCAGCGAAGGAGGAGTGGTTATGGCGCGTATGTCGGTCTTCGATAGCCCGTTGTTACTTGGATTTGACGATTTTGAACGCGTCCTAGACCGCGTCGCAAAGTCCTCAGATGAAGGCTATCCGCCTTATAACATCGAACAGATCGGCCAGGAGCATCTTCGGATTACCCTGGCGGTCGCCGGGTTCTCGATGGATGAGCTCGACGTCGAAATCGAAAACAACCAGTTGGTCATCCGCGGCAAGAATCACGGCGACGACGGGAGCAGGGTGTTCCTGCACAGAGGGATTGCCGCCCGCCAGTTCCAACGGGCGTTTATATTGGCCGAAGGGATAGAGGTCACGGCGGCGAGGCTGGAAGATGGGTTGTTGTATATCGATTTGCTTCGGCCCGTGCCTGAACCGCAAGTGAGGAAGGTCAAGATTGAACATTCGGCTGCAAAGTCGAATAATAAATCGGCAAAGATGATCGATGTAGAGCCGGGAGAGTAGGACGGTTGGGTCTTGGTGCGTTCCGTCAATGATCGGTTAAGTCTCAGCAGCTAATCTGTTGCGACACTCGACCAAACGATAAGCGACGATGCCGGACCGGAAACGGTGAGGAGGAGTGAATGAACGATAAAACGAAAGAACCAGACGGCGCGGATAACCGGCCGATTATGGTGTCGCCTTCCTCGGAAAGCTTTGCCTTCTGGGGTGTCGATGAAGTGGCATATGTTAAGCCCGGGCTTGTCGATGGCAATAACGGCTTTGTCATCTATTGCGCTGACGGTCAGGAATTTGGATTCGCGCCGGATCGCGACACAGCAGTGGCTGCGGCCCTCCAGTTCGATTTGGTCCCACTGAGCGTCCACTAGCTGGGCATAATCCCAACGGCACCGGTAGTTCCGGGTCGCCCCTGTAGATAATCTATTTATTGAAGAACCCTTGAAAATAGTCCGCTGTTAAGAAGCCGTTTTGAGTGCAGATTGCAGTGATATCGCGGCCCGTATTGCGGTGATAA
>JAQCKY010000390.1 GCA_027592155.1 Pseudomonadota bacterium | reverse complement strand
ATGCCCCCCGAAGAAGCCCTGATGCTGGCCTAACGCCAGGTCGCAAACCCCATGGCATTGCCGGTCCCCGCTTCGGAACGATAGCAGGGGACATAATCCAGCATTTCCATCTTCATGCCCGTCTCCGACATCGCGCCCAAAGTGACGAGCCAGTTCTTGGTCTCCGATGTCCCCGACCTGAACATCTCATTGGGCTCATCGCGGATCGTATCGAAATCATTTCTGACCATGGCGTCGATCAAGCGCCGGTCCCAAGTTTCGTCGATGACGAAATGGCTGAGCCCGCCCGAACCCAAAATCGCAACGCGCTTTTCGCTGCCCCAGGATTTCACGGCCCGTCCCAGCGCCTGACCGAATTCCACACACCGGCCCGGCATCGCCTGGTTCGGCGGATAGAAGGTGTTGATGAGAACCGGCACAAGCGGGATCGGCTTGTCCCGCAATATGCGGCGATAAATGAAACTAAACGCATGACCGATTCCGATCAGGCCTTCGGCGTTTTTCGGGATGGCGGACGACGACGCGACATCGAATTCCTCCTCGACGAGTTGTTCAATGATGTGGCGCCCGAGTTCCGGGACACAGTCATAATAAGTGTCGACCGGTGTGTGTCGCTGAGATTCAACGAGCTGGATGCTCGGATGTTTGTTTTTTTCCTTTTCCGCGTCGTAGCCCGAATTGAGAATGGCATCGCCGCAGAAAACCGTGAAGGCGGGCTGCACGTCGTTGTGGAACCATTCATGTTGGTCATCGCCCACAACGACCAGGATATCCGGATCGACCTCCAGCATCATATCCCCTAATGCATCGAGTTGGGTTTGACAGCGTTGGAAATGGTCCGCGCGGGCTTCCGGCGTGATGACTTTGTCGAAATCCTGCTCACCTTTTCGAAGGGCGACGAGTTCCTCAAAGTTATACTTTCTGCCCCGGAAATCGTGATATTCCTTATTGCGGTCGAAATCCGCCCGCAGCGGCCAGCTCTCCGGCGGTAGAATAAGTAGGGGCCCGTGGGAAGACGCAAATCCGCGAACAATTTCAGCCATCATCAATCTCCAATATCGGGCCGGTCAGTCCAATGACAACCGAAGATGCAGAGTGTGCAAAACAAGGTTTGATGGGTCAATCATCGGACTGCTAGGCTCTCGCCTTAATTTAAGAATTAACATCCGACACGCAATAACGGGAGCCCGCAACCATGATTATCGATTCACATGCCCACGTCAGCGCACCAGCCGAGCTCTGGGCTTATAAAGCAACACTTTTGGCGGCGCGAGGCTCTCATGGCCGCGGCGGGGTTAAGGTCACCGACGACCAGATTCGCTACGCCGTTGAGCAACATGCGGAGATCGGGCCCCACAGCCATATGAACTACCTGGATCACGTAAAGACCGACAGCCAGATGATCTCACCGCGCCCCTTTCACCTGATGCATAGCGAGCAACCCAGCAAGATCATCCAGTGGTTCCACGAAGAGGTGAACAACATCATCCACCGGGAAACCGAAATGTATCCCGGCAAATTCTTCGGCATTGCGGGGCTCCCCCAACCCGCCGGCGAGCCGCTCGACATGGCAATCCGGGAATTGGAACGCTGCGTCAATGAACTGGGCTTCAAGGGCTGTCTTCTTAACCCCGACCCGTACGAGAATTCCGGCACCGAAGCGCCGGCCTTAGGTGACAAATATTGGTATCCCCTCTACGAAAAACTCTGCGAGTTGGACGTCGTCGCCCACATTCACGGGACCGGATCCCGATCTCCCCGGGTTCCCTATTCCCTCCACTTCATCAACGAAGAAACCATTGCGGTTTATGGGCTGGTCAACAGCACCGTCCTCGATGATTTCCCGAACCTCAAAATAATGGTCTCCCATGGCGGCGGCGCAATTCCCTATCAACTCGGCCGCTTTGAATCGGGTACGATTCGCGGCGCCACCAGCGCCAACGACCACAGCCGCCTGTTTTCCGAACGGATGAAGAAGCTCTATTTCGACACCGTCCTCTACACCCAGGAAGCCATTGAGTTGCTGGTCAAAGTTGTCGGCCCCGAGCAGTTGCTGTTCGGCGCCGAATGCCCCGGGGTTGGATCGACGGTCCATCCGATCACCGGCCGGACCATGGACGATGTCGCACCGTCGATCTTGGCCTTGGATTTCATCAGCGATGAAGAAAAGCAGAATATCCTCTGCAACAATGCCGTCGATCTCTTCAAACTCGACATCAAGTAACGCATCGAAATATTGCAAAAGGCGGGGTCGGTTACGGCCCCGCTATTTCAGACCATTTTGGTCAGATAATTTTAGATAAAGAGGATACCCGGCAATGGCCGTAATTGATGTTCACACCCACATGCTCAACGACGAATGGCTACGCCGCATTTTGGAGCATGGCGGTAAATTCACCATCAAAGAACTCGGCGGACAGCGCGCGTTGCACGATGACGGCGCGCCGTTTATGACGCTGATGGACCCGATGTTCGACTATGCACAGCGTATCAAGGACATGGACGACGCCAAAGTCGATATCGCCATCGTCTCCCTGACCTGCCCGAACGTCTATTGGGGCGGCAAAGAGATCAGTACCTCGACCGCAAGGATGATGAATGACGACATGGCGGCACAGCAAAAAGCCTATCCCGACCGGATCAGGTTTTTCGCCTCCCTGCCCTGGCAATATGCGGATGCCGCCGTCGCCGAATTGGAACGTGCCTTGAGCATTGGCGCTGTCGGGGTCTTCGTCTCGGCCAATGTCGCCGGCCTCTCCCTCACCGATGAGTCTCTCGCGCCGATTTGGGCGGCCATCGATAAAGCCGGCCTGCCCGTTCTGGTTCATCCCGGCGCCCCGCCCGGTGTCGCCGAGATGGACATGGCACGCTTCAACATGGTCGCCTCCGTCGGGTTCATGTTCGATACCTCGATGGCGATCACCCGCATGCTTTATGCCGGATTCTTTGAGACCTATAAAAACCTCAAGATCATCGCCAGCCATGCCGGTGCGGCGATCCCTTACATTTTGGGCCGGTTGGATTTCTGCCATCAGAATATGCCGCCCTGCCGCGAGGTCATTTCCGATCCGCCGAGCAGCTATATCGGCCAAATCTATTTCGACTCGGTCACGTTCCAGCAGGAGTCGTTGCAGCTTTGTTTGGATGTGGCTGGCAAGGCCAACCTGATGTATGGCTCCGACTATCCGCACAACATCGGGGACATGAAAGGGTGTTTGTCGCGGGTCGACGCACTCCCGGCGGACGCCCGGGAAGCCGTCCGGAGCAAGAACGCGGAGCGTATCTTTAATCTCTAATCCCGTGAAAAGAAGGAGCAGATCTTGGCAGTCATCGACGTCCATACTCATATGATGAACGCCGACTGGGTAGCGGCCCTCGGCAAACGGCCGGGCTATGGCCTGACCGAGGCCAACGGCAAACGGATGGTTGCCCTGAACGGCCGCCCCTACATCCCGGTCGAAGAAGAGATGCTCGACTATGGCCTTCGCATCAAGGACATGGACATCGCAGGCGTGGATATCGCCATCGTGTCGCTGACCACCCCCAGCGTCTATTGGGCGGACGCGGAAGAAGCCTCCCGTTTGGCCCGCATCGTCAATAACGAAATGGCCGACCGGCAATCGGCATTTCCCGACCGCATCCGCTATTTTGCCACCCTGCCCTGGCAGTTTGCCGACGCCGCCATCGCCGAACTGGACC
>JAQCKY010000389.1 GCA_027592155.1 Pseudomonadota bacterium | reverse complement strand
TGTTTTCCATCATCCATTCCGTGACGAATTTTCCGGACTTAATGTCGTCGAGTACTTCCTTCATGCGGGCTTTAACGCTGGGATCGATGACGCGCGGACCGGAAACATAATCGCCGTACTCGGCGGTGTTGGAAATCGAATAACGCATGTTGGCGATGCCGCCTTGATAGATCAGATCGACGATCAGCTTTACTTCATGCAGGCATTCGAAATAGGCCATCTCGGGGGCATAACCGGCCTCGACGAGGGTCTCGAAACTCGCCTTGATCAGGGAAGTCAGTCCGCCACAGAGAACGGTTTGTTCGCCGAACAGGTCGGTTTCGCATTCTTCGCGGAAGGTCGTCTCGATGATCCCGGAACGACCGCCGCCGATGGCGGAACCATAGGACAACGCAATGTCGAGCGCGGCACCGCTGGCGTCCTGATTAACGGCAACCAAACAAGGCACGCCGGCACCGCGGGCGAATTCGCTCCGAACCGTGTGGCCCGGGCCCTTTGGTGCGATCATGAAGACGTCGATGTCTTTCGGCGGTGTGATCAAACCAAAATGAACCGACAGCCCGTGGGCAAAGGCGATGGCCGAGCCCGGTTTAATGTTCGCGGCCAACTCATCGGCATAGAGATCGGCTTGGATTTCATCCGGCGCCAGGATCATCAAAACATCGGACCACGCCGCCGCCTCACCCGGCTCCATCACCGGGAGTTTCTCGGCTTCGGCCTTGGCGATGCTGCCGGATCCTTGGCGCAATGCGACGGCGACTTCTTTGACGCCACTATCCCGCAAATTGAGGGCGTGAGCGTGGCCCTGGCTTCCGTAGCCGACAATGGCAACCTTCTTGTTCTTGATGAGGTTGATATCGGCATCTCGATCGTAAAATACGCGCATGGTTCGAATCCCCGGCAATAGTGTGGTCGTTGATTAAGTGATCGGTTCGCGCCCTAGAGCGCCTAAGAACTGTTTGAGGGCCTTCCTCTACATCCCCTCGGCGCCACGGGCAATAGCCACGACTCCGGTACGGGAGACATCGATCAACCCCAGTGGGTCCATCAATTGAATAAAAGCGTCTAATTTTTCGGTACTGCCGACGATTTCAAAGACAAAGGAGTTAATCGTACTGTCCACGACATGGGCACGAAAGATATCGGCGATTCTCAAGGCCTCGACGCGAGCATTACCCTTGCCCTTGACCTTCACCAGTGCCAATTCTCGCTCAACAGCGTCAGTTTCGTCGGTAAGGTCCGTAACTTTGCGGACCGGCACCAGTCGCGCCAGCTGGGCGTGAATCTGATCGATGATCTGCGGAGTGCCCGACGTCACGATGGTGATGCGGGACAAGCTTTCCTCCGCATTCACCTCGGCAACCGTGAGGGTTTCAATATTGTAACCGCGACCCGAGAACAGCCCGACGATACGATGAAGAACACCGGCCTCGTTATCGACCAGCACCGAAAAAGTATGGGGCCGGTCCGCAATTGCTGCTTCGCTGTCGGTAACGTTAAAGTCTGCCACGTCGGTAACTCCGCATGGCCCGCAGTATTTTGAGCGAGCCCGATTTCGAGAGGTGTGTGCCGGTTGCTTCGGCGCTTACGCCATCATCATGTTGTCATCGTCCATATCGGCCGTTTGGTTGGGGCCGAGAACGATTTCGTTATGGGCCGCGCCGCCCGGGATCATCGGAAACACATTTTCATCGCGCGAAACAGCCATGTTGACCAGCACCGGGCGGTCCAGTGCCATCATTTCCGCCAGGACATCGTCGACTTCGCTGGGCTTGTCAGCCCTCAGGGCGACGAAGCCGAAGGCATCGGCGAGCTTCATGAAATCCGGCGGTGCGTTGAGATCGCATTCCGATTCCAGATTCTGATGAAACAGTTCCTGCCACTGCCGGATCATCCCTAGGACCTTATTGTTCAGGTTCAGGATTTTAACCGGCAGCTTGTAATAGGAGATCGTCGCAAGCTCCTGGATGTTCATCATGATCGAGCCTTCGCTTGTCACGCAAACCACCTTGGAGTTCGGATGGGCAAGCTGAACGCCCATCGCCGCGGGAACGCCATACCCCATGGTGCCCAGCCCGCCGGACGTCATCCAGCGTTTGGGTTTGTCGAAACGAAGATATTGCGCGGCCCACATCTGATGCTGACCCACATCCGTCGTAATATAGACATCTTTGCCCTGCATCGCCTCGTTGAGACGGCTCAACGCATATTGCGGCAAGATGATGTCGGGGCCTTGCTTGAAGTCGAGGCAGTTTTTTGATCGCCATTTGTCAATCTGGGCCCACCATTTCTTGAGCGCAGCCTGGTTGGCTTTCGCTTTCTTGGCCTTCCAGAGGGCGACAATCTCTTTCATGATCGATCCGGCATCGCCGATGATCGGAACGTCGACATGGACATTCTTGTTGATGCAGGCCGGATCGATATCGATGTGAATCTTCTTGGCGTCCGGCGCGAACTTATCGGTCCGTCCGGTCACCCGGTCATCGAACCGGGCACCGACATTGAACATGACATCGCAGCCATGCATGGCGAGATTGGCCTCAAGCGTGCCGTGCATGCCGGGCATGCCGAGGTAATTCTTATGGCTCGCCGGCACGGCCCCCAGCCCCATCAGGGTCAAGGTAAAGGGATAGCCCGTCAGGTTTGCCAACTCTTGCAAATATTTGCCGGCGCGAGGGCCCGAATTGATCAAGCCACCGCCGCCATAGAGGATCGGCCGCTTTGCCGACATTAACAGGTCGACGGCCTTTTCGATCATCTTGGGATCGCCCTTGGTGCGGGGATTATAAGTTTTATGCTTCGCCTTCACCGGCTCCATATAAGCACCGTGTCCAATGAGCACGTCCTTGGGGATATCAATCAGCACGGGCCCCGGTTTGCCCGACGTCGCGACATGAAATGCTTCGTGGATGGTCCGGGCCAAATCTTCGACATCGCGGACCAGATAGTTATGTTTCGTCGCGGCGCGGGTAATCCCGGTCGTGTCCGCTTCTTGGAAAGCATCATTGCCGATCAGGTGACTAAATACCTGCCCGGTTATGCAAACGATCGGAATACTGTCCATCAAGGCATCGACCAAACCGGTCACAGTGTTGGTCGCACCAGGGCCGGACGTCACGATGACGACACCGGGTTTTCCGGTGGAGCGCGCGTAACCCTCAGCGGCATGCACGCCGCCCTGTTCATGACGCACGAGAATATGGCGCAGATGGTTCTGGCCGTAGATCTTCTCATAGAGTGGCAGCGTGACCCCACCCGGATACCCGAAGACCACGTCGACACCCTGATCCTGGAGCGCCTTTAGAATTATCTCCGCGCCCATGAGCTTTTTCTCTTGTGCCATGGTCAATTCCTCCTGGTGTCGGTATCCGCCGGTTGCTTTCCGGTTGGGGATTCGCTGGTCAAAATAATTGCGCCACAAGACCGCTAGTACGGCAGTCTCGTAGCGCGTTGCAGCGCAAAATAGACAAGCATGATTGCGTGGTCAACCGCTAAATTCGAATTTTTGAAAAGATTTTTTCCAAAAAACTTTCCGAATATTGCGCGTTTGGATCGTATTCATTAACGATATAATCAGGCTTAAGCTGACTCCGAAACCAGGTCAGCTGCCGTTTTGCGTAGTTTCGTGTTGCCTGTTGAGTCTGCCGAACAGCCTCTTCGAGGTCGATATCGCCGGCAAGGTGCCGGGCAAAGGGCTGAA
>JAQCKY010000388.1 GCA_027592155.1 Pseudomonadota bacterium | reverse complement strand
GTGAGCACTCGTCGATCCAGGATTCTCCGGTCCAGGCGTCGCTGTCGAAATGGGCAACGAAATTCATCAACTCGCCGCGCCGGACGGGGTAATGGACCACATGACCATGCGGCCCCCACCAGGCGGTTAAATCGGGGATCCGGTCCTCCGGACGCAACGCCTCCATCGGCGCCATGCCTCGCCAACAAACGCAACCCGTGAAGCGCGGAACGGTCTCGCCGAACAGGCCTTTCCGAACCGCAGAATGGATCCCATCGGACCCCACGACGATATCGGCCTCGACGGTCACGCCATTCTCGAAACTGGCGGCGGAACCCTCATCGCCCGGCTCGACCCCGGTGCATTGATGGCCGACATGGAAAATCCGCTCCGGCAGAGCGCGGTAAAGAACATCCAACAAATCGGCCCGGTGGATGGTGAGGAATCTAGCGCCATATCGCGCCTCGACCGCCCCCTCGGTATTTTCCTGGCGCATAATCACACGGCCGCTTTTGAAGTTGCGGGCGAGTGTGCCCCTGGCCCGGTGGCCGACGGAAATCATCGCCTCTTCAACGCCCAGCATGCGGAAGGCCTTCAGCGCATTCGGGCTCATATATACCCCGGCCCCGATCTCATTAATTTCAGGAGATTGTTCGTAAACCTCGACCTCAATGCCACGCTGGTGAAGCGCCAGCGCTGCCGCAAGGCCGCCGATACCGCCGCCAATAATCGCTACTTTGGGTGTTCTGCTCATCGCCACGCCTCTCCTCCGCGGAAGAGGCTATTATTGGGTGCTGGAGCCCCCAGAGCAATCAAGTAGCAATCCGAGCCTGACACACTTCTAACAGACGAGGATGAGGCGCCTGGATTGTTCCCCCATGACTCAGATGTTAGCGTTTGCCAAACGAGGACAGAGGGAGCCGGACGATGAACGATGATCTGATGCTGGTGGGGAGCGTGCCCTACGACACCGCCGAACAGGTATTTCGCGCTGTGGGGCCAAGCTTAGGAGAGTGGATGCCGTTTATTCCCGATGGCGAGATCGGCGACCGGATTCACTGGATCGCCCATCTGGCCTACCGTGTCTTTCACGGCCATCCCGACGTCGAAACATTGGAACGCCCCCTCAACGATGACGGCATCGAAGAATGGGGCGCCGGCGGAAGCCGGACCTGGAAGTTCAAGGTCAAACCCGGTGTCACACAGGTCCGGTTCGGCGATCCGGGCTGGCGGCTGGGTTATGCGCGGGACGCCATCAATTCCTATTTTGTCTTCAAGACGCTGCGCGAACAGGGCACTGTTCCCAGCCATCTTCGCTTTCAGGTATCCCTCCCCCTGACCGCCAGCGGCATCCGCCTCTATTTCCAGGATCCCGACGATTACCCGAAAATCCGCGACGGCTTTACCGAGGCGATGCATCATGAAGTCCGGACCATCTTCGACCATATCCCCCACGACGACCTCGCCATCCAATGGGATTGCGCCATCGAAGACACCTTGATTGAACGCGCGCTGGAGAACGCCGGCGGCGACGCCGGTGCGATCAAAGCAATGGTCGCCGATCTCTTCGCCCCCGCGGGCGACGTCTGCTCTCACATCCCCGGTACCGTACAAGTCGGCTACCATGCCTGTTACGGCACCGCCACGGGCTGGCCGGTGCGGGAACCTCAAGACCTCACCGGGGTCGTGCTGCTCTGCAATGCGGGGGTCGCCCAATCCGGCCGCCGCATCGATTTCCTCCACATCCCGACAGTCAGTTCCCGCGGCGATCACGCAGCCTACGTCGCGCCGTTGGCGGATCTTGAGAGCGGCGGAGCCAGGGTCTATATGGGTCTTATCCACGCCCTCCACGGCGACGATGGTCCCCGTGGCCAGATGGAAGCCATCAAGGCGCACATCCCGGAATTTGGGATCGCAGCGCCATGCGGCTTCGGCCGGGGGCCCGGAAAGATGTCGTCCCAAGAAGGACTCGCCACGCCGAACGCCTATATGGACGGCATCATCGCCGACCATATTACGGCGGTGGAAACCCTCAAATCGATCCGCGGATAGATGTCATGACCAAAACCGTCTTCCCTCGAAACCTCTTGGACTGGCTGGACGATGGCGATGAGATCGCGGTTCTTGATGTTCGGGAGCATGGTGTCTTCGCCAACGGGCATCTGCTGATTGCCGCCAGCGTCCCCTTAAGCCAGATGGAATTACGGCTCGATGCCTTGATCCCGCGCCGCTCGACCCGCCTCGTCGTTTGCGATGACGCCTCCGAAGGCCTCGCGGAACGCGCCGCGACCCGCCTCGCGCAGCTTGGCTATTCCGATGTCTCGGTGTTGGAGGGCGGTGTCGAGGGGTGGCGCGGCGCCGGATACGAGGTTTTCTCCGGGTTCAACGTGCCGTCCAAGGCCTTTGGGGAATTCGTCGAGACCGCCTATGGCACACCCCACCTTTCCGCCGAGCAGCTCCAGGCAAAAATCGAGGGCGCCGAAGACTTGGTCATTCTCGACTCCCGGCCCTATGACGAATATAACCGGATGAACATCCCGGGCGGCATCGATGCACCCGGAGCCGAGCTGGTCTACCGGGTTCATGATATCGCCCCCGACCCCAGCACCCTGGTCGTCGTCAATTGCGCCGGTCGGACACGCAGCATCATCGGCGCGCAATCGCTCATCAATGCCGGTGTCCCCAACCCAGTCCTTGCCTTGAAAGACGGCACCATGGGATGGCACCTGGCCGGACTAAAAGTCGAAAAAGGCGCCGACCGCCGGGCCCCCGAGCCTGCGGAAGAGGCTCTCGCGAAAGCCAAAGCTGCGGCGCAGAGCGCCGGCGAACGCTTCGGCGTCGAGTACATCGACGCAGCGACATTGAAGAAATGGAGGGGCGGCGAAGCCGAGACACGCACAACCTATCTGTTCGATGTCCGCCAACCCGAAGCCTACAACGCCGGCCATCTTGACGGATCGCGCAATGCCCAGGGCGGCCAGCTGGTTCAAGGTACCGATGAGTTTGCACCGGTGCGCGGTGCCCGTATCGTGTTGACCGACGACCACGGTGTGCAGTCGGTGATGACAGGCTCTTGGCTCGTCCAGATCGGCGGATATGAGGTTTATGTTCTGGCGGAACATGAAGGAGCGCGGGTGACCGGACCTGAGGCAACGACCGCTTTGGGGTTCGAACCCTGGGAAACCTGCACGGCCGTGGAATTAGCGACCGAAATGAAAAACGGCGGCATTGCGGTCATCGATCTGGCACCGAGCACGCGCTATGAGGCAGAGCATATCGAAGGTGCCCATTGGGCCGTGCGCTCGTCACTCGCGACGGACGTCGACACGCTCAAAGACAGCGACAATGTCGTCCTGACTTCGGAAGATGAACGGCTCGCCCATTACGCCGCACGTGAACTCGCCGAAACCGGTCGGTCAGTGCGGGCGCTCGAAGGCGGCACGGACGCCTGGAAAAAATCAGGCTTTGCGATGGCGTCGGGCGCCACATCGCTGCTCAGCGAACCGGACGACGTCTGGCGAAAACCCTACGACACCACCGGCGATCCCCGGGTCGCCATGCAAGCCTATCTCGACTGGGAGGTCGAACTGGTCGAGCAAATTCAACGCCCCGGTGGGATTTCGTTTCGGAAATTTTGAGACTGAGGGCGGGTTATAAACCCGCCCCTACAGGCACCACGGAATTGATAGGGGCGGGTTTATAACCCGCCCGCGCGCCGTCCAA
>JAQCKY010000387.1 GCA_027592155.1 Pseudomonadota bacterium | reverse complement strand
CCGCCCGCGCCTCCGCCCTGCTTGGGTGCTATTACTGAACTGCCGGGCATACCATGCGGCTCAGTTCGAGCGGCCAAGACACAGGCGACGAATACAACATTCAGGCCATTATGGGTGATACGGATGTGGAGTCCGGCATCCCGGCAAGCAAGGAACTAAGCGCCTTCGCCGAGGCAATGTGCGGGATGAACACAGCAACCATGGACGAGACCCGCGCGGCCGTCGTCGATATCCTCGGCGAAGCCGCCATGCTCGATGCCGCCGCCGCCGTCGGGGCCTTCAACATCTTCCCCCGGGTCGCGGACGCCACCGGCATTCCCCTGGAGGAAATGAAAGTCGAGCCGACAGCCGCAATCCGCGAGCAGTTGGGACTAGAGGCGTTTAACCTGACGGGAAAGCTGCCTGGCTGAACCGGCATGCCACCTCATGCTTCGACAAGCTCAGCATGAGGCCCGACGGTCATGAACCCTCATCTTGAGCCCGTCGACCTGCCTTCGCCCGCCGAAGCGGGCTTCGCGCCGGCGGGAAGATGCGTTTCAGGCTCAGCCTCCTCTAGAAATAAGCCTGACCCGGCCCCACCGTCGGCTCCCACTCGCAATCGCCGAACGGACCATCGCCGCCATTGGCGACGTAGGCGATCCGGTCTTTCTCGGTCTTGCCGTCCACCATCGCGCGCTGCAGCCAATCGATAATATAGTGGTGGCAATCGAGGTTGCCGAGGTTGGGGATGCCCCAGAGCGGATGGAATTGGTCTTCGACCACCCACATCTCCTTATTGACGGTAAGGTCGCCATAGACCTCAACGGCATCCTCTAACGGGCAAAGCGGATCGAACTCTCCGGTCACCAGCAGGGTTGGGCATTCGATCTTGTCGGCGTAGCCCTTCACGGTCATCTCCACCGCCATCTTGTCGAACTCGTCCTCGTCTTCCATGCCGGCCATATACATGAACACTTGTTTGAAGCGCGGCGAGGATTGGGAAAAGATCGTGTTGTTGGGGTTAAAACAGGCAACGCCGCTGGCAATCGCCGCCATCCGGTGATCGTAGCTGGCCAGCCGCAGGGACCAGTAACTGCCCATGCTGACGCCATAGATGCCGATGCGGTCGCTATCGACTTCCTCCCGGCTTTCCAGGTAAGAGATCACCGCCGCCCCGGCGCGCTCGTAGTTATCGCCCACGGCCCGGATTTTCTGCATGTTGGAACTGCCTTGCCCCGGCCCGTCCATCGACAGGATATGCATGCCCCGGGCAATCGCCTGATTGTTCATCACTTTTGGAAAGGCCTCTTTGGTCTGGTCCATTCCCGGTACATAGATCACGCAAGGCGCTTTGCGCCGGTCGGGCAGCAGATGCAGCAGACAGGAGATCGTCTTGCCGTCATCGAACGGCACCTCGACCCGCTCCACCGGATAGGGCGCGACTTCCGAGCGCCGGTCGACCATCTCGCAGAGTTTGTCATAGGTGCGCATCTTGACCGGATTATCGTCATAGAAGATCGGATGCTGTGACATGCGGTAGGCCTCGACCGCGTGGTCGTAATGCTCGCATGCCGTCGCATTGAACCCTTGTTTTTGCGCCTGCTTAGCAAGCGCCTCGTCATGCTCCCCCTTTTGGCGCCACATCTTGGGCAACATGCGATAATTATGGGCCCGCTTGGGCGTCTCTTGATCGTCCCGCTCAAAGTTTTGCACCCTCCCCCGCATATTGAGCGCCAGATCCAACATCCACTGCTGATTGTCCCGACGCGTGCGCAACTCATTGACCGGCATTTCGATTCTCCCAGATTAATATTAACCGAACCGATCATGCCGGGCCGGATAGCATGGAACAACGCCGAGTTTGGAGTAATAATCGATTCTGTTTGGCATCCCGGCTCCGAGCCGTAAAATGTTCGGTACCCGAGCAATATTGAAGACAAAGGGCAGTTCGACATGGCAGATGGTGTTAGCGAAGGAACCGAGCGGACCAACAATATTCTGATCGACCGGGGGCGCTGCATCGATCATATGGGCGACGATCTGGCGGTTTATTCAACGCCGATGATGCTCAATGATGCGGAGCTGACCTGCCACGAGCTGCTCGCCGAGCATATCCGCGACGACCAAAGCAGTGTTGGGACCTACGTCAAATTGGTCCACACCGCACCGTCCCTTGAAGGCGACACGATTTCGCACCACGCGACGGTGACCAAGGTCGATGGCCGCGCCGTGACCTTCGAGGTCGTGGTGAGTGACAGCATCGAAGAAGTCGGCAAGGTTACCCATAGCCGCTTCATTGTCGACAACGACAAAACCCTGGAGCGGCTGACGGCAAAACGCGCGAAGCTGAAGGCGGGATAGCGGTAATGCGACGCAGCCTACCCGCCACCCTGACCCTCCCCCTCAAGGGGGGAGGGACTTTGCACGTACCGCAGAGTTGTTCCTCCTCCCCCCTGGAGGGGGAGGATCGAGGTGGGGGGGATCAACGCCTCACCAAATTAAGGAGCTAGATCAACATGGACGGCTCAATAAAACCCAAAACCAAGAAACAGGTTCCGATCTTCTGCTACCAATGCGTCGCGGGGCCCGATCTGATGAATGTCGAGGTCGAGGACGGCATCGCGACGCGAATCACCTCCAACTACGATATCAAGGAAGAGCATCCCGGCGGCGGGCGGGTTTGCGTGAAAGCCTATGGGTTGATCCAAAAGACCTATAATCCGCACCGCATCCAAAGCCCGATGAAACGCACCAACCCTGAGAAGGGCCGCGAACATGACCCGGGGTTCGTGCCGATTTCCTGGGACGAGGCGCTGGACACCATCGGCGATAAGCTCAAAGACATCTTGAAAGACGGCCCGACCGATTCGTCCGGCTATCCCAAAATCGCGGCCAGCTTCGGCGGCGGTGGATCGCCGACCCAATATATGGGCACCTTCCCGGCGCTGCTGTCGGCCTTCGGTAAGGTCGATCTCGGCTTCGGTGCCGGCCAAGGCGTCAAATGCTATCACTCGGAACATCTTTACGGCGAGTTGTGGCACCGCGCCTTTATCGTCGCCCCGGACACGCCCCGCTGTAACTACATCATCTCCTGCGGCCATAACGGCGACGCGTCGGGCGGTGTCGCGGGCGTCTGGCGTCATGCCGATGCCCGGGTGCGCGGCATGAAGCGCGTTCAGGTCGAACCTCATTTGTCGATTACCGGCGCCGTCGCGGCGGAATGGATTCCGATCAAACCCAAGACCGACCCGGCGTTTCTCTATGCCCTGATCCACCGCATCATTTGTGAGCGGGATTGGCGTGAGATCTGCGACGTGCCTCATCTCAGGGACCGCACCAATTCGCCTTATCTGATCGGGCCCAACGGCTATTACCTGCGCGATCCCGAAACCAAAAAACCGCTGATGTACGATCTGGCCGACAACACCGCAAAGCCCTTCGACGCGGAATTTGGCGAGATTGCCTTGGATGGCGCTTACACATGTTCCGGCGCCGAGACCGGCGCCGATATGGAAAGCTGGGATCACGTCGATATCGAGGTCAAGACGGCACACCAGACGCTGATCGAACATATGGCATCCTATACGCCGGAATGGGCGGGCGAGCATTGCGATATCGATCCCGATTCCATCCGCCGCGTCGCCGATGAGTTCATCGAACAGGCGCAGGTCGGCGAGACCATCGAGATCGAAGGCAAGACGTTGCCGTTGCGCCCGGTCGCGATCCT
>JAQCKY010000386.1 GCA_027592155.1 Pseudomonadota bacterium | reverse complement strand
CCTAGGTGTCCGGCGCCGATTTTGCCATTTCCTGTGCGGCCTGAAGGGCGGGCCGGCCGAGGCAGGTATCGAGCCAAGCCATGACTTTTGGATATCCGCTGAGGTCGAAGCCGGTCCGGGGCATCGGCGATAAGGACATTGAGACGTTGAGGTCGGCCACGGTGAAACGGTCACCCAAGAGATAGGGGGATTTCGACAATGTGCTGTTCAAGACCGTCAAAGGCGCTTGGAGTGTCTCTTTACATTTATTGACGGTGTCGGGGGGATGATTGCCGACCCCGTTTTGGACTTGGATGAGCGTTGTGCATGAGCCCTCGGCCTCATTGATCACCCAAGTCGTCCACTGAATTGCCAAGGCTTCTTCCTCGATCGTCACTGGCGCCAAGGGCCCGCCATGTTTCTTGGCGAGGTACAGATTGATTGCCAGGGACTCCCACATGACAAGATCTCCGTCCACGATGGCCGGAACATGCCCATTGGGATTGATGGCAAGATAATCGGGTGCACGGGACTCACCGTTGCGCGGGCTGACGGGAACGTGATCAAAAGCCAGCCCAAGCTCGTGAGCCATCCAATAGACCCGGGAAGCCCGGGAGCGGGGATGTCCGTAAATCGTCAAAGTCGACACTGTCATTATTCCCTTATCTGCCGCGCCACACCGGATCGCGCTTTTCAAGAAAGGCGTCGATGCCTTCCTCCGCGTCGGCCGTCATCATATTTTTCGCCATGACCTCGCTCGCATGAGCGTAGGCGCCGGCAATATCCATATCAACTTGCTCATAAAAGGTTCGTTTCCCGATCGCGATGGTCTCGCTCGACCGGCCTGCAATTGACGTGGCCAGCGTCATAACCGTCCTGTCCAACTCAGACGGCGGAACGACGCGGTTAACCAGGCCATACCCCAATGCGGTCTCGGCATCGATCATGTCGCCCGTCAGCAACATTTCCATTGCCTGTTTGCGGCCCACCGCGCGTCCCAACGCGACGGCGGGTGTTGTACAGAAGAGCCCGATGGAAACACCGGGCGTGGCAAATTTGGCATCCGTCGAGGCGACGGCCAGGTCGCAAGTCGCCACCAATTGACAGCCGGCCGCCGTCGCGACGCCATGCACCTTCGCAATGACAGGCTGGGGCAGGGTGGTGATTGCCGTCATCACCCGGCTGCAGAGTTGGAATAGGGCATGATGCTGATCGAATGCCGGTTGGTCCCGGAGCTCCGCCAGGTCATGGCCGGCGGAAAATACAGGGCCATTTCCGGCTAGAATCACGACTTTGACCGATTTATCGTGGCTGAGAGCGTCGAGCATCTCTTCAAACTCGCTCAAAAGCGCCGTCGATAAGGCATTACGCCGCTCCGGGCGGTTCAACGTCAGTGTCGTGACGCCATTTCGACCGTCATCGCGCAAGAGTAAGGATGAATTGCTCAAGGCCCTGTATCTCGTGTTTTTTTGGATGATTATGATCAAATCTTTGGACATTGCGTCTGAGCGCGCAAGGGCTATTATGATCATTATTCAGTGACCCCGTCGCTTTACCACTTGAGCGCGGGAACACATACGAAACATGGCGACCCTCAAGAGCTACATTACGACGGGTTGCGGGGGTTGACAGTGACGCTTTGCGTGGCATACTCCGCGCCGATTTGCGGGGCCTGGCGCCCCGCGGTTTTTGTTTCCAAAGGACCTGTGTAAGCGATGACGATGACCGAAGTTATGCGTACCTATACGGCAACGCCCTCTACCGTAGAAAAGGCGTGGTTCGTAATAGACGCCGAAGATCTGGTGCTGGGCCGGCTGGCCAGCATCGTAGCCATGCGCTTGCGCGGTAAGCACAAACCGACCTTCACCCCCAACATCGATTGCGGCGATAACGTCATCATCGTGAACGCTGATAAAGTCACCCTCACGGGTAACAAGCGGGAAAACAAAACATATTACCGCCACACCGGGCATCCCGGCGGCATCAAAAGCACCACGGCGGATGAGGTGCTTTCCGGCGCGCATCCGGAACGCGTGGTGATCAAGGCCGTTGAGCGGATGATTTCTCGTTCGCCGCTGGGCCGGGCACAGATGCGCAAACTGCATGTTTATGCCGGACCGGACCATCCTCATGCCGCGCAAAATCCTCAGAGCCTGGATATCGCCGCCATGAACCCGAAGAATAAGAGGAGCGCGTAATCGCCGTGGCTGAAGAAACACAAACACTCACCAATCTCGCTGATCTCGGTCAAGCCGTTGCCGGGGGTAACGTAGCAGCCGAAGAAACACCGGTCGTCGAAGAAGCACCGGCGGAAGTTTCCGCGTTCAAGAAAGACGCTCAGGGGCGCATGTATGCGACCGGTAAGCGGAAGAACGCGATTGCCCGGGTTTGGATCAAACTCGGCTCCGGCAAAATCACGGTTAACAACCGCGCGGTTGAAACTTATTTCGCGCGGCCGGTGTTGCGCATGATGCTCAACCAGCCGTTCGAGGCTTCGGGCCGTGAAGATCAGTTCGATGTCGTGTGCACGGTTGTCGGCGGTGGCCTCTCCGGTCAAGCCGGCGCCGTTCGTCATGGTATCAGCAAGGCATTGGTTCAGTTCGAGCCGGAACTTCGCGCAGCATTGAAGGCTGGTAAGTTCCTGACCCGTGATTCGCGCGTCGTGGAACGTAAGAAGTATGGCCGCGCCAAAGCGCGCCGGAGCTTCCAGTTCTCCAAACGCTAACGCGAGCCCAAGATTCGAAGAATGGCCCGCCGGTGTGCGGGCCATTTTTTATGGAGGTCGTTCTGCTGACCGTTCTTTCAGGACACGAACGAGGCAATCAAGATGGGTAACAGGCCCCAATATAATACTGACGCTCCCCCCGAGGTATCCCTCGAACTGACCCCAACGGGGTTCGTGTTGAAAAGCTCAACCCGTTCTTTGCCGGCATTTGCCTTCTCGGCGCTGGGCCTAGGATTTATTGGTGTCTTTCTCCATTCCAGATACGGATTCAATTTCGACCAGGCGCTTTTCTCTACCCCTTGGCCGTTGCTGGCCGTTGGCGTCCTTGCCGCCGTAATCTACCTTTTTATCTTTTGCGGTATGGCGTTGTGGGGAGAAGTCACCGTCTCAGCCGACGGTGAGAAGGGATCCGTCTTCACCGGTATTGGGGCTTTTGGGCTTGGGCGCGACTTTCTCTGGCGCGATATTGCACGGATCGAGAGGAAGAGAACCCAGTTTATGAATGTGAGCTATCGCCTCCGGCCCCATGTGCTGAAGCTTGACGGCCGGGGGCGGATTTCATTTGGCGCGTTACTGGGACAGCAGCAGCAATTGTATATTCTGGGCGTCATGCAACAGCGATTACGGGAAGACGATGGGCTGGAATAGTTTAGGCAAAAAGATTGCCCCGGAAAGCCGGGGAGGCGAGAAGCAGATATGAGAGTCTGAGGACAACCTTCGGATGACGGAACGTTACTCAAATTTGGACTGTCCAAATTGCAGGGCTTCGATCCTGGAGGATGATGTCAATATCGCTGCGGATATTGCGAAGTGCCAAGATTGCGGCAATATCTTCAAGGTCTCCGAGCAGGTCCATAATGCCGGGCAAAGACGGGATTCGCGCAGACGACATTCCGTCCAAGAACTGATTATGCCGAGCGGCGTCAAGTTCGAAAAATCCTATGACGGCTTTGTTCTTTCTGCGTCGACCCGATCTTTGTTGGCACTATTTCTTATTCCGTTTTCCGCCG
>JAQCKY010000385.1 GCA_027592155.1 Pseudomonadota bacterium | reverse complement strand
CCGGTGCGATATGATGTGCGATGATCGCCTGAATATAGGTCGGTATCTTGATATCACCGAGGTTTGCCGGTTTGCCCAGCAGGGTGAAGCGGCCTTCCGCCAGGTCATTGCGTTGGTACATTCCACGCAAGTAGTCGAGCAGAAGCTTGGCCGGGAAACAGGTCGCGTCGCCATTCCAATAGAGAAGGTCGAAAACCGGCGGCTCTTTACCCATCAGATAATTGTTGATCACGAAAAACCAGATCAGGTCGTTGGGGCGCAGCATGTTGAAGGTTGCGGCCATTGAGGTGGCGTCGAGATATCCCTTGTCGCCGATTTCGGCTTCCAACTTGTTGATGCCGTCCTCGCTGGTGAAGACTTTCAAATCGCCGGCGTCCTCGAAATCCACCTGGGCGGCAAAGAATGTCGCGGCGGTGATGCGGTCGTCGTTCTCGGCGGCCATACGCGCCAAGATCGCGGCCAGCAGCGTGCCGCCGATGCAATAGCCGATGGCGCTGACTTGACGTTCTCCGGTTGCCTGTTCGACGCCGTCGAGGGCGGCAAAAATGCCTTCCTCGACATAGTCGTCAAAGCTCTTATCCTTGAACGATTCATCTGGGTTGGCCCAAGAAACGACAAACACCGTATAGCCCTTTTCGACGGCCCATTTGATGAAGGAGTTTTCGGGCTTGAGATCGAGGATGTAAAACTTATTGATCCACGGCGGCACGATGAGGAGGGGCTTTTTGTAGACCTTCTCCGTTGTCGGGGCATATTGGATCAGCTGCATAATCGGGGTTTGGTACACGACGGAGCCGGGCGTGGTCGCGAGATCGACGCCGACCTCGAAATTGTCCATGCTGGTGTGGGTGGGGCGAAGAATGTCCCGGCCTTCCTTCATATCGTCGGCCAAATTCTTAAACCCGCGGACCAAACTCTCGCCTTTGGTATCGGCGATTTCGCGCAGGACTTGCGGATTTGTCATCGCATAGTTCGACGGCGCCATGGCGTCGATCAGTTGACGGCTGACGAAATTCAATTTCCGAACCGCCTCGCCGTCGAGGCCTTCGATGTTTTCGAGAGTCTGTTGGATCCAGCGAGAGTTCAGCAAGTATGATTGCTTGATGAAATCGAAGACGGGATTCTCATCCCAATCGGCATCTTTGAAGCGGTAATCGTCCCGCGCCGGTGTGATGACGGGTTCTGCTTCCTGGCCCATCAAACGGGCGGTGGTGTTCATCCACAGCGCCTGAAAATCTTTCAGCAGACCGGCTTGGATCTCCATCACCTTGGCCGGATCCATTTTCATGTTAGCGGCTGTTTCAGACAGGGCCGCCATCTCCGCGGCCGGCGAATCGCTGTTCGCTGGCGCGTCTTTGAGGTTTTGTACCCAATCGCCCCAACTTTGCTGCCATTGAGCGGCAGCCTCGCCGATGGATTCGGCGAGGTCCGAAAATTGCTCGTTCATTTCAGTCTCGTTTTTGTCTATTGGGGCGTCGTTGGAGCTATTAGGCACAATTGCTTCCTTAGTACATATGTTGGCCGCCGTTGATCGACAGGGTGGATCCGGTCACGAAGCCGGCGTCGTCGTCGACCAGGAACTGAATTGCGCGGGCGATCTCTGAGGCTTGGCCCAGACGTCCGACGGGAATTCTCTCAACAATTTTCTCAAGAATATTGTCGGGCACCGCAGCAACCATGTCTGTATCGACGTACCCAGGCGCAACGGCGTTAACGGTGATACCTTGGGATGCACCTTCTTGCGCGAGGGCTTTCGTGAATCCGTGAATGCCGGACTTGGCGGCGGCGTAGTTGACCTGACCGTACTGGCCGGCCTGACCGTTGATCGAACCGACATTGACGATACGGCCGAATTTTCGCTCACGCATGCCTTCGATGACCGACCGGCACATGTTGAAACAAGAGCCCAGATTGGTGTCGATGACAGCTTGCCAATTTGCGGGGTCCATGCGGTGCATGGTTCCGTCCCGGGTGATCCCTGCATTGTTGACGAGGATATCGACGGGGCCGAGTTCTTCTGTGACTTTTGCCACCCCGGCAACGCAGGCGTCGTAGTCGGAAACGTCCCACTGATAAACCGCAATGCCGGTTTCTTTGTTGAACTCTTCTGCTTTAGTGCTGTCACTGCCATAAACGGCTGCGACGGTACATCCGGTGTCTCGAAGGGCGATGCTGGTTGCTGCGCCGATCCCACGAGTGCCGCCGGTCAGGATAGCTACACGTGCCATTGTTCTTACTTCCTTCCCTGAAAGCTGAATGCCCAATCCCTTATCAGGTTAGGCTCCTCCCTGTCACATAGTAAAGTGGGCATAACGAGGGAGGTCGTTATGCCCACAAGATCAAATCCGCGGAAGGGCGGGGTGATCTAAACTTAAGCGACGAAAGGCTTTACGAAAGCTTCCGTGGACTTTTCCATCTGAGCTTTGATCGGCTCAAAGGATTTTGTCGCCGCGTCGGCAACGATCTCATTCATTTTCGTCGACTGAGCAACCACCCGGTTAAAGGAGTTGTTGAAGACTTCCATCTGAATTTCGAAAAATTCCTGAGGTGTCTTCGCGGCGAAGGCTTTTTGCACAACTTCGACGTTCTCGGCTGTCGCGGTCTTGGTATAGGCTGAGACCTCATCGAAAACGGCCTCTGCACCGGCGAGGCTGGCGGCGGTTGCCGCGGATACGGCGTCGATACCTTCTTTACTCTGGGCGACAAACTTGTCGTAACCGGCTTTGGCGGTCTCGAGTTGCTCTTTACCGGCGGTCGCAAAAGTCTTGTAACCCTCGGAAGCGGCTTCGGCGCTGAGGTTCAAAACGGTCTCGAAGGTTTCTTTACCGGCAGCTGCCATCGTCTCGGCGGTTTCGGCTGCTTTGTTTTCTGCTTTAGCCATTTTCTGTATACTCCTGTTGCATCGCCACTGTATGCGATTAAATTTTGCATTGCGGAATTGAAATTTAGTCCATTATGATAGGATGTCAATAGAAAATTTTGCATTGCAAAAAATTTTGCATTACGAAATAATCGTAACATGTGGCAAGATAAAGAAATTCGCATCGTTCTGCCCTAAAGGGGCGATGGCCGGACCGTGGAGGGATCAGCAGTGCCGAGTGACAATATCAACGACGACGAACCGATCATCATCAAAAAATATGCGAACCGCCGCCTCTATAACACCGCGACGGCGAGCTTTGTGACGTTGGATAATCTTCATGACATGGTGAAGAGCGGCCAGACGTTTACGGTACAAGATGCTAAGACCGGCAGAGATATTACCTGCTCCGTACTCGCGCAAATTCTCACCGAGGAAGAGATCAAGGGGCATAATATGCTGCCTCTCAATTATCTCCGCCAAGTCCTCAAAGCCTATAGCGAAGGGGTAGGTCCGCAATTATCGACCTACTTGGACCAGTCGATGGACACCTTCGCGGCCAATCAACAGCAGTTGATGCAGCAGATGCAACACATGTTCGGTGGAACAAACGCCGTGGAGCAGATGGCCGACATCGGTCGCCGAAATATGGAGATGTTCCAAAATTCGGTTGGGATGTTTACCAATCCCGGCACTCAGGCAAAGCCGGAGGCACCGTCCAACAGCCGCGGGAAACCCGAAAATCGCGAAGAAGAAGTCGAACGCCTGAAGGCACAGCTTGCGGATATTCAACAGAAATTAGATTCACTGTCCGCCGAGCAATAGGCAGACCGGAAACGCCCGAAAGGAACGATAATTGGATCACCCG
>JAQCKY010000384.1 GCA_027592155.1 Pseudomonadota bacterium | reverse complement strand
ACATGGTTAGGTTTGCATGCCCGGAATTCACCTCACTCTGTCCGGTCACAGGACAGCCAGATTTCGCGCATCTGGTCATAGACTACGTACCTGCCGATTTGATTGTGGAAAGTAAGTCGCTGAAATTCTTCTTGGCATCCTTTCGCAACGAACCAGGATTTCATGAAGGCTGCACCGTCACCATCGCGAAGCGCCTCGAAGACGTTATGTCGCCGGTTTGGCTGCGGATCGGTGGTTATTGGTATCCGCGGGGCGGTATCCCAATTGACGTCTTTTATCAGTCGGGACCGCCACCTTCCGATGTTTGGTTACCTGACCAGAACGTGCCTGGATATAGAGGGCGCGGTTAGCCAATTATTGACCCAAGAATGATTTCATAGGCGTACTCCGATGAGCTCAATAAACCTCCCTGCCCTGCATACGTTTTCGGGTTTTGACGTGACATCGCTATTGGCGATGCGGGCGAAAACTCACGCCGACCATCCGTTCCTAATCTTCGAAGCTTTCGATGAACCGGAGATGAGCTGGACCTATGCCAAATTCGACCATGACACGTCCTGCTTCGCTTCCGGTCTGGCCGTTCGTGGCGTTGGCAAGGGCGATAAAGTTCTGATCCATTTGGATAACTGCCCCGAGTTGGTCCTCGCATGGTTTGCCTGCGCCAAACTTGGGGCTATCGCGGTTACGACCAATACACGGTCCGCAGCCGATGAGGTGAGTTACTTTGCGGATCACAGCGGTGCCATCGGCGGCATTACGCAGCCAAAATATGCCGAAATGGTTGCCCGGTCAGCCACAAATCTTCGTTGGGTGTCCGTGACCGAGACGGATGGCGGGATGGCTGAGCGGCCGGCCAACGCGCCCGATTCTGAGTCTTCCTTTATGTCATTGTACGGTGATGACGATGACGTACCGGCGCGGACGCCTGATCCGGCGGACCCAGCCGCGGTGTTTTATACGTCAGGTACGACATCCCGGCCGAAAGGCGTCTTGCTGACCCACGCGAATATGCTGTGGGGCGCAAAGGTCAATTCTGCGCAGCAAAAGATGCATCCGTCGGACGTCACGCTGGCGTTCTTGCCGCTATTTCATATCAACGCCCAGGCTTACTCCCTCTTTCCGACTCTCTGGACCGGCTCCACCGTCGTCTTCCAACCTCGATTCTCGGTGAGCCGATTCTGGGACGTCGCGACTAGGCATGGCTGTACCTGGGCCTCCATGGTCACGTTCTGCATTAAGGTGCTGGCAGACAAAGAGGTGCCCGACAATAAATTCAGGCTTTGGGGCGATGCCATGTGCGATCAGCCGACCGACGCTCATTTCGGCATCAAGACGCTCGGTTGGTTCGGTATGACGGAGACGGTCGCACGCCCAATTTGCGGCGACCCTTACCAGCCCAATTTGCCGCTCTCAATGGGACGACCGGCGCCGGAGTACTATATTTCGGTTGTCGATGAAAATGGAAAGCCCGTGCCGCCAGGTGGCAATGGCGAGCTCCGGATCGGTGGAATACGCGGTATGTCTCTGTTCGCAGAGTATCTCGACAATCCGCAAGCGACGGCGGAAAGCTTTGACGAACAAGGACGCTTTATGACCGGCGATCGGGTCCTGCACGACGAAACCGGTTCTTTGCGCTATTTGGACCGCTTGAAAGACATGTTGAAGGTCGGGGGGGAGAATGTCGGTGCGTCGGAGATTGAGAGGGTTGTCCGAGCGGTTGGTCCCGTGACCGATGCGGCCGTGGTCGGGAACTGCCGGTTGTTTTCGTCACAATCGACAGCGAAGCACCGGACGCACCGGAAGCGGTTTCCAAAGCGGTTCTTAAGGCATGCCGAGAGAAATTGGCGGATTTTAAAGTGCCTGTGGAAGTCCATCTCGTCGATGAACTGCCACGAGGCACTTTGGAAAAAATAAATAAGGTGGAGTTGCGCCGCCAACTAATTGAAATGAGCGGCGCCTAGCTCCGGCAGGCGATTTAGTTGCTTTTCAGCATCGCGGTATATTTTTCCCACTTCGCGTTTTCTTCTTGAGCCTGCCGAGAAGCCGCTGTCTGCGTATCATGCATGTCAAAAATATTATTGTTGATCAATTCATCGATCACACAGAATTTCCGGGTGTCACCTTCAAACCTTACTGCGTAACGCATGTGCAATCTCCACATTTAGTTTTCATGCTTTAGATATAGGCGTTGATCGTAGATATACACCTTAAAAATGTGTGAAAGCATCATGCACTGAAGTATTAATCCTAATACCAAAGCATGTGAATTTAGCGATATTTTAAGAAATTTCGAATTTTTTGGGTGGAAAACCCCAGGGCAAAAAGGCCTGAATTTCAGCCATCCTAGGGGAAACCCCAGGGAAATTTCAGCAAAAAATGGTGGAAAACCACACTATTACGGAAAATCTCTTCCTACGGACCGTTTACGCGCCGTGAGGCAATCGGTAATACGCGTATACAGAGTGATCGCCGATAAAGCCTATTCTGCGGCGTTTTTTGCGACCTCAAATTCCGGTAAAATTTCGGTGGCCACGCGTTCCAGCAGCGTTTCGTCGCCGATTGTCGTCATCAGAATATAACCGACTCCCATGGATTCAAGCCGGCGCAAACCGGCAATGACCTCTTTCGGCTGGCCGATTAAATACGCGTCGTCGCGGGCATTCGATGAATCATCATAGGACACCGGTTTGTCAGGAAGTCCCGGAAGCTTGCCAAACTGATTAATATTTTTTTGCCTTTCGGCCCGTTCGGCAAAGACCCGTTCCGTTTCTTCTTCAGAGTCCGTGACGATAATTGTTCGGGATAGCCCCACTTCCATCGCATCGTACGCCCGTCCTGCATCCTTGCAGGCATTTTGGAAATTCGTCATCCGCGCTTCGGTTAGCTCCAGCCCCCCGAACTGATCGAGCAGCAGGTTATATCCGTCGTGCGCAACCTTGATGATGGAGTCCGGGCTCCCGGCCGCTGTCCATAGGGGCGGATGGGGGCGCTGTATCGGCGCCGGTTCGACGAGAATATCCTCGAAATTCCAATTATCACTGTGGTAGTCAAACCGTTCTTCGGCGGTCCAGGCTTTTTTCATCAGCGCGACCGTTTCCTCATAACGCGCCTGGGCTTCCTCCTTGGGGATACAGAAGCCTTTGAACTCGATATCCCGGTAGCCTTTTCCGATCCCAAAGTCGAAACGTCCCCCGGAAACCATATCGACGGTCGCCGCCTGTTCGGCCAGCAATATTGGGTTGTGCCAGGGCAAAACCATGACGGCGGTGCCAAGTCGGATGTTTGTCGTGCGCCCGGCGAGATAGCTGAGCATGCACATCGATGCGGAGACCTGACCGATACCGGAAAAATGATGCTCTACAATAAAGACGCTTTCGAATCCCAATCGATCCGCCGCAATGACGTAATTGACAAAATCGTCATAGCCCTTGCTGTCCGCGGTTTCACCGCGCTTTTGCATGGCGCCGCCAAATAACCCAATTTTCATGACCCGGTCCTTCTTTCGAACGGTCTTGCGAGCATTATCACACCCAAAAAATGATAGATCGGTCCTCTCATGTCCAATGACCGTTCCTCACTTTCACATAATGGTTGGTCATAACGGATTTTGTTGGTCAGCCGAGATAATCCTCGGCCGCACCGCGGAGATGATTTAGAAGCATCTGTGCGGCCGGCGAGAGAGAATCCCCCTGCCGACGTGTAATGCCAATCGGCCGTTTCGTTTCCGGGAGCTCAA
>JAQCKY010000383.1 GCA_027592155.1 Pseudomonadota bacterium | reverse complement strand
CAGGCGCGGCGCTGGTGATTGTCGAGGCGACGGCCGTATGCCCGGAAGGCCGGATATCACCGAAGTCTCTCGGGCTGTATTCGGACGATAACGAAAAATCGCTAAAGCGGATCGTCGATTTCTGTAAAGATATCGGACAGGCGCCGATCGGAATCCAACTCGATCATTCCGGCCGCAAGGGGGCCCGATTGCCGGCCGCCGAGAACCGCAAACTGATTACCAAGGATAGCGGTGGGTGGCAGACCGTGGCGCCATCCGCCATCGCCTGGGCCGAAGGGCATCCGGTGCCCAAGATGCTCGACCGGGCGGGGATGGATGAGGTAAAGGCGCAATTCGTCGCCGCGGTGAAGCGCTCGGACCGGATCGGGATCGACCTGGTCGAAGGCCATTTCGCACACGGGTATCTGCTCCATCAATTCCTGTCGCCCATCACCAATCAGCGGGACGACGATTACGGTGGGACGCCTGAGAAGCGGTTGCGTTTTCCGCTGGAGGTGTTTGACGCGATGCGCGCTGCGTGTCCTACGCATAAGCCGATGGGGGTTCGGGTTTCAGCGACAGATTGGATTGACGGGGGATGGGATCTGGAAGCCACGATTGAGTTTGGCAAGCAACTCGTGGAACGGGGCTGCGACTTTATCGTCGCGTCGAGCGGTGGTATTGCACCGCAACAAGCCGTCGTGGCGGGGCCGGGCTATCAAGTCCCGTTCGCCGAGGCGATCCGGCGCGAAACCAAGCTGCCGACCATGGCCATTGGCCTCATCACCGAGCCAATTCAAGCCGATACCATCGTTCGAACCGGTCAGGCCGATATGATCGCGCTGGCTCGGGGGATGATGTACAATCCTCGCTGGCCGTGGCATGCGGCGGTCGCACTGGGCGGGCGGACGATCTTTCCGGACATCTACTGGGAATCCCATCCTTATATGAAGGCGCAAAAATCGGGCGAGGAGCAGGTGCAGTTCGAAGGCGCAGGCGTGAAGGGCGATGGAGCGTAGTTGTCCAATACTCGAACCGCTAGCGTGACTGTGTCTTGCGATCGTCGGCGCGGTGACTAACGTCGCCGACGCTCCACCAATAGGAAAAACGCAATGAGTGAAATAGAAATCAGTCTTGGCGGGTACCAGCCGCCGAGCTCGGTTCATAACCGCGCCGCGGTCGTTTTTGGCGACGAACTCCGGGCGCGCCTGGGTGATCGCATCGACTATAAGCTCGATGGTAATATGCCGGAATCCACTGGAATCCTTGCCATCGATCTATTGGATAAAGTCGAAAGCGGCGATCTAACCATGTGTTATTTCGCGTCGAGTTATCTGGCCGAACGGGTCCCGGAAGTTGCGATCTTCGATCTGCCGTTCGTGGTGGAGAGCCGGGAAAAAGCCTACGCCGCGCTGGATGGCGAGCTCGGTACTCTGTTGAAAAAGCGGTTTCTCGAGAACACCGGCTTTCGCGTCTTGGCGTTCTTCGATAATGGGTTCCGCCATTTTTCCAACGGTGTGAAACCGATCCGAACGCCCGCCGATTGCCAGGGGCTCAAGCTCCGCACCATGAACAGCGAGCTTCACCAGGAAGTTTTCAAAAAGCTTGGGTTTGAAACTAAGTTTGTCGACGTGGCCGACTTGGTAGAGGCGGCGAAGTCGGGTGAAATCGATGCCCAGGAAAACCCGCTGACCAACACATACCGATTCGGCACACACCACTATCACCGCCACATCACGTTGTCCGGGCATTTCTTCGGCATGGCCTTGTTCCTGTGCCATAACGAGACGTTCGAATCCTGGCCGGAAGATGTGCAACAGGCCGTTACCGAGGCGGCCGCCGTGGCGAGCAAGGCACAGCGGGAATTTGCCGGCGCGGAGGATGAGGAGGTTCTTGCCAGCCTCAAGCCGGAAGAGAACGACGTCGTTCATTTGACGGATGACGAAGTGGCGCAATTCCGCGATGCCGTGGCGCCGATCTTGGAAAAACATCAACAGAAACTGGGCGCGGATATATTCGCCCTCGTTAGATAGAAATTTAGGGAGATAAAATTATGGCTGTGACGGTTGGCGTGATCGGGCTTGGCCCGATGGGAGGCAACATCGCCCGAATGTTGCGGGAGAAACAGTTCAAGGTCGTCGGTTATGACAAGAAGCCGGAATGTATAACGGAACTGGACGATGTCGGTGTCGAGGCGATGGCGGATTCCACGGCGGTTGCCGAGGCGGCGGATGTCATCATCGTCTCGCTGCCTTATCCGGAGAGCTTGGTCGACGTGGTCGATCATGTCTTGAAGGTCGACAAACCCGGGCAAATCTTGATTGAATGCAGCACGCTCACGGTCGAAGACAAGCTTGCCTCCCACGCGCGGCTCAAGGACGCGGGCAAGATCATGCTCGACGCGCCGATCAGCGCGACCCCGGCGATGCTTGCCAAGGGTATGGCGTCGATCCACATCAGCGGCGAGGAAGATGCCTATAAAGAGTGCCTTGCGGTGTTCGAAGGTTTCACCGCCAGCAATTTTTATGTCGGCGAGGTCGGAAACGGCAGCCGCATGAAGTTCCTGGCCAACTATCTCGTTCACGTCCATGTCGCCGCAGCCGCCGAGGCGATGGTGCTGGGACAAAAAGCGGGGCTCTCGCCGGAACTTATTCACTCCGTGCTCAAAGAAAGTGCGGGTACCTCCAAGATGTTCGAGATCCGAGGCGCGATGATGGCGAGTTCCGATTACCGCGAAGGCGGCGGAACCATGTTCGCGGTGTACGAAAAAGACGCGCGGATCATTACCGAGTTCGCCGCGCAAGTGAAAGCGCCGATCGACCTCTATGTATCGTCGCGCCAGAAATTTAATTCAGCGATTGCGTTGGGCCTGGGCGCCTATGATACCTCGGCGGTCTGTAAGGCGATTGAAACCGCCGTGGGGATCGACCGAAAGATCGTCGAGTAAGCCTTACTCAATCACATGATATAGCTGTGCGGAGCGTTCGACGTTGTCGCCCAGCTCTTCCAGCAAGCACCAATAGGTCAGGAAATGCGTCGTGGTCCGGTGCGTGGAAAGGGCGGCTTCGTCTTTGTAGACCTCGTAAAAGAGGAAGCTATGGTCGTCGTCGTCTGATTGAATGACATCAAACTGATAGCAATCCGGCTCTTTCACCGACTCGGCGGCATTTTCCAGCATTGCCGGTTTGATCTGATCCAAATAACCCGGCTTGACCCGGAAATTGACGACGTTGACGAGGTTGGCCATTGATGTGCTCCCTGCTGACCTGAAGATGATGCCGTTTTAGGCGGCGGATTTCTCCACGTCAAAGTGGTTTATCGCGCATCCTGGATTGCCTGCCAGACCTTTTCCGGTGTCGCCGGCATATCGATGTGGGAAATACCGAGTGGGGAGAGCGCGTTGACGACGGCGTTCATGATGGCGGCGAGACCGCCGACATTGCCGGCTTCGCCCGCGCCTTTGACGCCTAAGGGGTTTTTGTCAGTGGGTACCGGGTTGTTGGCGCAGTCGAAAAAACACATGTCGTCGGCACGGGGCATGCCGTAATCGAGGAAGGAGCCGGTGACGAGCTGTCCGCTCTCTGGGTCATAGACAATCCGTTCCGAGAAAGCCTGTCCGACCGCCTGGCCGATGCCGCCGTGGATCTGGCCCTCTAACGTCAGCGCGTTGATCACCGTGCCAACATCGTCGACGACAGAATATTTGATGATTTCGGTGATGCCGGTCTCCGGGTCAATTTCGACTTCGCAGACATGA
>JAQCKY010000382.1 GCA_027592155.1 Pseudomonadota bacterium | reverse complement strand
GATTTTCCCGGATATTCCGGTTTCCACCAAACCTGCCGAAGTTCGTCAAGGTAAGGGTAAGGGTAATCCGGAATTTTGGATTGCCAGGGTAAAACCGGGCCGGATCATGTTTGAAGTGGACGGTGTTTCGGAAGAGATCGCACGGAGGGCTTTCGAGCTCGCTTCGGCGAAATTGCCGAACCAGACCAAATTCATCGAACGCTTGGGTTCGTGAGGTTAGTGATATGAAGGCTGTAGATGTTAGGGCGAAAACGCCCGATGAACTGAACGAAGAACTGACCAACTTGCAAAAGGAGGCCTTCAACCTCCGATTTCAGACAGCGAGTGGCCAGCAGGAAAATACGGCGCGAGTTCGTGCCGTCCGCCGCGATATCGCGCGGATAAAGACAATTCTCGGCGAGAAGAGCCGGGTCGAGGCCTAAGGAGCGAGCGAATATGCCAAAGCGGATTATGCAAGGGGTGGTTGTTAGCGATGCGATGGATAAGACCATCGTCGTTAACGTCGAGCGGCGGTTTCGCCACACGCTCTATAAGAAGATCATCAAACGCAGCAAAAAGTACGTTGCCCATGATGAAGCCAATCAGTGCAAGGTTGGAGATACGGTAAGCATCCAGGAGTGCCGGCCGTTGTCCAAGCGCAAACGGTGGCAGGTCCTGACGGACGCAAATTGAGTGAGGGCCCAGTTTTTGGGCCGATGATGGATTTACGACAATGATTCAAATGCAAACCAATCTGGATGTCGCCGACAATTCGGGTGCGAGGAAAGTCCAGTGCATTAAAGTGCTTGGCGGCTCGAAGCGGAGATTTGCTTCGGTTGGCGATGTCATCGTGGTGACGGTGAAGGAAGCGATTCCGAGGGGCCGGGTAAAGAAGGGTGAACTGCACCGCGCGGTCGTCGTGCGTACTGCAAAAGCCATACGCCGTGCTGACGGTAGCGCGATCCGGTTTGACCGGAATGCCGCCGTGCTGATCAGCCCGAACAACGAGCCGATCGGTACCCGTATTTTCGGTCCGGTGACGCGTGAGTTGCGCGCGAAGAGCTACATGAAAATCATTTCACTCGCCCCAGAGGTGCTGTGATGGCGACGAAAACCAAAGCGAAACTTAAAGTGAAAAAGGGCGACCGGGTTATCGTTCTGACCGGACGGGATAAAGGTAAGATCGGTGAAATTCTCCGGATGTACCCGAAGGACAACAAAGCTCTCGTCCAGGGCGTCAATATGGTCAAGCGTCATACGGCGCCGAGCCAGCAGACTGGACGCGGCGGCATTGTTGAAAAAGAACTTCCCATCAACGTGTCCAACATCGCGCATGTTGATCCCAAAGATAACACCGCTACCCGTGTCGGTTGGCGGTCGCTCGAAGATGGCCGGAAGGTTCGCTTTGCGAAGAAATCCGGCGAAGTAATTGATTTATAAGGCGTAAGTTAGATGGCCCGCTTACAAGAGCATTTTGAGAAAGTCTTGAAGCCGGAACTGATGTCGGAGTTTGGTCTTTCCAACCCCATGCAGGTTCCGAAGCTAGAGAAAATCGTCCTGAATATGGGTGTCGGTATCGCCTCCCAGGACCGGAAAAAGATCGACGCTCCGTTTGAAGAGCTTGGTTTGATCGCCGGACAACGTCCGGTCATGACCAAGGCCCGGAAGTCTATCGCGAATTTTAAACTTCGTGAAGGTATGGTTGTCGGTTGTAAGGTCACACTTCGGGGTGATCGGATGTACGAGTTCATGGATCGCATGGTTAATATCGCGCTGCCTCGGGTTCGGGATTTTCGCGGCATCGATCCGAATTGCTTCGATGGTCGCGGTAATTTTGCCTACGGGTTCAAAGAGCAAATCGTGTTCCCGGAAATTAACTACGACCGCATCGATGAAATTCGCGGCTTTAGCGTTGTCATTTGCACGACTGCAAATACCGACGATCAGGCACGGGCCCTGCTAAAGGGTTTCAATGTGCCTTTCGTCAATTGATAGAGATGGAGTGAAGGATGGCCAAGACAAGCGTCCTCGAGAGAAATAAGAAACGGCAACGTCTGGTGGCCAAGTATGCCACTAAGCGTGAAGCCCTGAAGGCGATGGCAAAAGATGCCTCCTTGTCGCCCGAAGAACGCTTCAATGCCCGATTAAAACTGGCAGAGCTTCCTCGTAATTCGTCGGCTGTACGAGTTCGATTGCGCTGTGAGGTTTCGGGCCGAGGCCGCAGTAATTACCGCAAATTTCGTTTGTCGCGGATTGCATTGCGTGAGTTAGCCTCCCAGGGGCAAATCCCTGGCATGGTAAAGTCGAGCTGGTAACGGAGTAGCCACATGACGATGAGTGATCCCGTCGCCGATTTGTTGACCCGTATTCGTAACGGACAACACGCCCGGCGACAGAATATAAAAGCACCGGCTTCCGCGCTTCGAGAGAATTTACTCGATGTGCTGAAACGCGAAGGATATATCCGTGACTATTCACGATATAACGTTCGGCCCGGTATCGATGAGATCAAGATCGAGCTCAAATATTTCGAAGGTGAGCCGGTCATCAAAGAGATCGCGAGAATTTCAAAGCCGGGACGACGGGTCTATTCCAAGGTTAAGGATCTGCCCCGTGTCTATAACGGTCTCGGGATTTCGATTGTTTCAACGCCCCAGGGTGTTATGTCCGACGCCGAAGCTCGGACCAACAATGTGGGCGGCGAAATTTTGTGCACGGTATTCTAGAGCCGAGTTGAAGGACAAAGTACGATGTCACGCGTAGGACTGATGCCGGTTGCCATTCCCGATGGGGTTACCCTCAATCTGGATGGTCGCCACCTTACCGCCAAAGGGAAAAATGGCGAGCTGGAAATGACGTTTGTCGATGACGTCGATCCGACGATTGACGATGGCCAATTGTGGGTGAAGCCGGCAAACGACTCCCTTCAGGCCCGTAAGATGTGGGGTACCTACCGGTCCCTCGCGAGTAATATCGTGACCGGCGTATCGGAAGGCTTTACCCGTGATCTTGAGGTCAACGGCGTCGGTTACCGGGCGCAAATCCAAGGCAAGAACTTGGTTCTGCAACTCGGTTTCAGCCATGACGTGATCTATCCAATTCCCGAGGGAATTAAGATCGAGTGTGAGACGCAGACCAGTATTAAGGTCAGCGGTGCCGACAAACAGCTGGTTGGTTCTGTCGCGTCCGATATTCGGGGCTATCGGCCCCCAGAGCCCTACAAGGGCAAAGGTATTAAGTACAAGGATGAGTTCATCCTCCGTAAGGAGGGGAAGAAGAAATAATGGTAGCGACTCCCAGAGAACTGTTCGCGCGGCGGCGTAAGCGCACCCGGTCGAAACTTCGGAAACACAACCAAACCCAACCGAGATTGTCCGTCTTCAGATCATCTAAGCATATGTATGCTCAGATTATCGATGATCTCGAAGGGAAGACGCTCGCTTCGGCATCGACGCTTGAAAAGGACGTTTTGTCCAAGGTCAAGAACGGTGGTGACAAGAAAGCGGCCGGTGAGATTGGCAAGTTAATCGCCGAGCGCGCTAAGGCAGCCGGCGTCGAATCCGTCATGTTTGATCGTGGCGGGTATTTATTTCACGGCCGGGTAAAATCGTTGGCGGATGCCGCTCGCGAAGCCGGGTTATCGTTTTAGGGACGGAAGAATATGGCACAAGGACCTAGAGATTCCCGCGGCGGTTCGCGCGGAGACCAACGGGGCGGCTCACGGGAAGACTCTGAGCTTATGGACAAGTTGGTCAGCATTAACCGCGTGGC
>JAQCKY010000381.1 GCA_027592155.1 Pseudomonadota bacterium | reverse complement strand
ATCGACGAATTGGCGCTGACCGGGCGTATGGTCCATCAAAGACACGAGGCCGACATCCGGGTCTTCGGCAATTTCCTCAAAGCCTTCCACGACGCCGTCGTAACTGACCTCGCACCGGACATGAATTTTATGCTCCGCGCGAAAGCTGTCGCAGCGTTGTCCTTGGTGAATGGCGTCGGCCATCCGTAAGTGGCGTTTGTCCGCTTCCCCGACCCGCGCGGTGGTGTCGCCGATACGCAAAGCGTCGAACACGGTCGTCACACCAGCGGCGGCCATCTGCGCGTCATGGGCGACGGCGGCGGACAGGGATGGCCAATCGACACCGGGGCGCGGTGCGAAATGTTTCTCTATGTTGTCTGAATGGAGCTCCACAAAGCCCGGCAACAAGAAATCACCTTCAAGATTGATGGCACCGGGCACAGCGCTCTGCCCCCGATTGACGTCCTCGATTATGCCGTCTTTGATCGAAAGACTACCCGTCATTTCTTCGGACCGGAGTACGATCCGCGCGTTGGTTATAACCATCTCCGTCATAGTTTAAGCGGCCTCCACCAAGGGCTGTACGGTTACCAATCGGTCGGCGACAGCATCGCGGACCTCCTCGTCATGAAAGATGCCGACCAAAGCGGCCCCGGCATCCCGGGCTTCTCTTATCAATTCAATCACCACATCCCGATTATTCCGGTCGAGGGCTGCGGTGGGTTCATCGAGCAAGAGAACCGGGTAATGAACGGCAAAGCCGCGCGCGATATTCACCCGTTGCTGTTCGCCGCCGGAGAAGGTGGCGGGTGGCAGGTTCCATAGGTGTTCCGGGATGTTTAACCGCGACAAAAGGGTCCTTGCCCGGTCCAACGCCTCGTCCTTAGGCGTATCTGTCGGGGCCAGCGGTCCGGCAACAATTTCCAAGGCCGAAATCCGGGGGATCACCCGGAGAAACTGAGAGACATAGCCGATGCTTTCCTTGCGGAGGCGTATGATGTCACGGGGCGCCGCGTTGAGAATATCGTGGGTCTCTCCGTTCAGCTCCATTTTGATGGAGCCGGTATCGCTGAGATAATTGGCGTAGATGCATTTGAGAAGCGTCGACTTCCCCGCACCCGACGGGCCGACCAAGGCGACGCATTCTCCGCCCTGAACTGCCATATCGATACGGCTCAGGACCGGCAGACTAATCCCGCCTTGGGCATGAAGGGTGAAGGATTTAGACAAGTTTTCAACTCTCAGGGCGACGCCCGAATTCGCTGGTGTCATGTTATCCACCCCCTCAGGCCTGTAATACGGATGAAACCAAAAGCTGGCTGTAAGGGTGCTGCGGATCGTCCAGCACCTGATCCGTTAGACCCGTTTCGACGACCTCACCGCCGCGCATCACCATCAGGCGATGGGACAGCAGCCGGGCGACAGCCAAATCGTGGGTTACGAGGATCGCCGATAAACCGAGGTCGTCGACCAGTTCCCGCAACAGATCCAGAAGGCGTGCCTGGACCGATACATCCAGCCCCCCGGTGGGTTCGTCCATGAAGATCAGGCGCGGCCCGGTGACGAGGTTGCGGGCGATCTGTACGCGTTGCTGCATGCCGCCCGAGAACGTACTGGGCAGATGATCCATCCGCTCGGTATCGAATTCGACCCGGCTGAGCCAATCGGCAGACGATTCACGGATATCTTCATAAACCCGGGCACCGACCGCCATCAGGCGTTCGCCGATATTCGCGCCGGCGCTGACGCTCATGCGCAGGCCGTCCCGCGGGTTTTGGTGAACAAACCCCCAATCGGTCCGCATCAGCATCCGACGCTCAGCTTCGGTCAGCCCGAACAAATCGCGCATCCCTTCCGCCCGGGTATCGTATTCCACTGACCCGCCGGTCGGTTCCATGCGAGCGGAGATGCAGTTGAGAAGCGTCGATTTTCCGGACCCCGATTCTCCCACGATCCCCAGCACTTCACCCGGGTAAAGATCAAAACTGACATTCCGGCAGCCGACGATGTAATCGTAATAATGGGTCAACCGGCTGACGCGCAGCAGCGGTATTTCGGTCTCTTGCATCATCACGCTGTCTCCGCGATATCGGTCGGATTGGGTGTTGCGTCCGGCATCTCGCTCGGGTCGCGGCCTCGATGACCGGCATCTTGACGTTCACCGCAATAATGGGAATCCGAACAAACGAACATCCGCCCGCCTTGATCGTCGATGATGATCTCATCGAGAAAGCTATCGGCCGCGCCACAGAGCGCGCAGCTGTCCTCCCATTTTTGAATTTGGAAGGGATAGTCCCGGAAGTCGAGACTCTTCACCTCGGTATAGGGTGGTACCGCATAAATTCGTTTCTCCCGCCCGGCCCCGAACAATTGTAGTGCGGGATTGTTATCCATTTTCGGATTATCGAATTTTGGAATCGGCGAAGGACGCATCAGATAGCGGCCGTTGACAATCACCGGATAGTCATAGGCCGTTGAAATATGACCGAACCGCGAGATGTCTTCATAGAGCCGCACATACATAATCCCGTATTCCTTGAGCGCATGCATTTTTCGCGTCTCCGATTCCCGGGGCTCCAACCATCGCAGGGGCTCGGGGATCGGAACCTGATAAACGAGAATTTGACCGGGCGTCAGCGGCGTTTCCGGAATCCGGTGACGGGTCTGGATCACCGTAGCGTCGCCGGTGGTTTCCGTCGTTGCGACCCCCGCGGTATGGGCAAAGAAACGGCGGATCGACACGGCGTTTGTCGTATCGTCAGCGCCTTGGTCGATGACCTTGAGCGTGTCCTCGGGGCCGATGATGCTCGCGGTGACTTGTATCCCACCGGTCCCCCAACCATAGGGAAGCGGCATCTCCCGGCTGCCGAAGGGGACTTGATATCCCGGAATGGCGACGGCTTTGAGGATGGACCGCCGGATCATGCGTTTCGTCTGCTCATCGAGGTACGCGAAATTATAACCGTGATCGGTTTCGTCGATCGAATGTGATGTCGATGTGTTTGTTTGGTCTTGCACTGGGTTGTTACTCCGCCGCCTCTTGTCCGCGTGCTTCATATTCAGCGCGGAGTTTTCTCACCATCTCGAGTTCGGATTGGAAATCCACATAATGGGGAAGTTTCAAATGCTGGAGAAAGCCGGAAGCTTCGACATTGTCAGAATGATAAAGAACGAATTCCTCATCCTGCGCCGGTGCTGAGCCGTCCTCTCCAAGTTCCTGTCCCCGCAGGGACCGATCCACCAAGGCCATTGCCATGGCCTTGCGTTCACATTGGCCAAAGGCCAGGCCATAGCCGCGGGTAAACTGCGGCGGGCTCTCCGCCGTACCGAGAAATTGGTTGACCATTTGACATTCAGTCATCGTGATCTCGCCGATCTCGACAGGAAAGCCGAGCTCTTCCGGGATAATTTCGACGGCTACGTCCCCCATGCGGATTTCACCGGCGAAGGGGTGGTTATTGCCGTATCCCCGCTGTGTCGAATAGCCGAGGGAAAGGAGAAATCCTTCATCCGCCCGCGCTAAATTTTGCAATCTGATATTCCGGTCGGCGGGAAAATCCAGCGGCTCCCGTGTCAGGTCGCCGACCGGTGCAGAGGGGGCATCCTCGACTTCCTCCTCGATCAGGCCTTCATGGTTGAGCATATCGGTGACACGCGGCATCCCGTCGGCAACTGCATTCGGCGCCGTCGGGGCAGGTATCGGCGGTTCACCGTGTTCGTCGGCAAGATCGAAGTCGAGCAGCCGGTGTGTATAGTCGTAGGTGGGCCCCAAAAC
>JAQCKY010000380.1 GCA_027592155.1 Pseudomonadota bacterium | reverse complement strand
CCGGTCATGCCCGATTGGATCATCGTCGCGGCGGTGACCCCGTCCCGCGCCGGTGCACCGGAAAACACAAAGGATTTTTCCGTATGGCCCTCTTCGCGAAAGAGGGTTGCGAGCCCGGCCGCTTGCTGGCTGGCATAGGACAACGCAAAGGCGCACTGCCGGGCATCCAGACCGGCGAGCGATGCCGCCGCCGCCGCCGCGCCCATGACCGCGCCGAATGCATGACAATCCTTGCCGGCGGCACGAAGGTCGCTGGCGCCGAGCGCCATCCCGGTACGGGCACAGATGTCGTACCCGACAGCAACCGCCTTGAGGAACGCCATGCCGGAATGATCGCCCCGTTCGGCCATGGCAAGGGCCGCGGGAACCACCCCGGACCCGGGATGGGTGAGCGAGAAAGGATGGGAATCATCGGTCTCGTCCGCGTGGGCCGACATGGCATTCGCCAGCGCCGCATTGACGGCGCTGGTCCGGAGGCGCGAGCCCAGCACACTCGCCTCGGCCTTGCCGCCTTGAGACCGGATATAGGTCAGCGCTTGCCGCCCCGGCTCCAATCGCGAGCCTGAAACAATGGCGGCCAGCGTATCCAGCAGATGATGTTTGGCGCGCTCGACCGCGAGGGGCGGAAGGTCGCGGGATTGCGCGTCGGCAACATAGTGGCTGATGCGCGAGGAAAGTGTTTGGGCCATGATTAGAGTCCCCCTGAGAATTCCATGACGACGCCCGAGGAGTAGCCGGATTTCTCAGACACCAAGAACGCGGCCATCTCTCCGACTTCGACCGCTTCCGCTGGACGCCCGAAGGGGTAGTTGGGCATGATATCCCGCCACCGGTCGGCATCGCCGTACTCGGCTTCCGCTCGCCGCCGCCATTGCGCTTCTTGGCGTTCCGTCCGGGTGCCGCCGGGATGGAGGCCGAGCACGCGGATGCCATGGGACGGGCTTTCCTTGCCGAGCGCGATGGTGAAGGCCTCGAGGGCGGCATTCGCCGTGGAGGTTCCAATCCGGGTCGGCCCAGGATTGCGCGCAGCGGAGCCGATGATATTGAGGATCACACCGCTTCCGCGTTCCGTCATGGCGCGGTAGATGTGGCGCGTGAGCCTGATATAGCCGTGCAGCTTCAACGCCATCCCGTTATCCCAGGTTTCTTCGTCGAGTTCCAGCAACCGGCCGGCCGGGATCGCGCCGGCATTATTAATCAAGATATCGACGTTGCCGACCGCTCCCGCGAGTGCCGCGATCTCCTCGGCCTTGCTGAGGTCATGAGCGTGGGTCATGACCGTTACGTCATGGGCCGCTGTGATGGCCTCCGCGGCTGATTTTAGGTCATTCTCCGAGCGCGAGCATAAGTGGAGATGGCAGCCTTCCGCCGCCAGGCACTCGGCGATGGCGCGGCCGATGCCCTTAGAGGCACCGGTGATGAGGGCTGATTTTCCGTTTAATTTCAATTCCATAATTACGTTCCGTCAAAAAACTAGGTTGGTTTAATTCGTCGCATTTCCGGCCAAATGAAGGCGCAGCCGATGATCGCCAAGAACCCCATCACCGCAGTAATGAAGACCGCTGTGGAGGCGCCGACCTGTGTCGCGAGCAGACCGACGAACAGGACCCCAAGCGGTCCCACCCCGATGCACATGGCGACGACCCCCATCAACCGGCTCCGCATTTCGGGCGGCGTGTAGGAGATAACCAGGGCGGACTGCAGCGCCGTAAATCCCGATATGCCAAAACCAGCGGCGAGCATGAGAATAAAAGACAGTTCGAAGATTGCCGATAATGAGAAGGCGATGACGCAACAGAGATAGATGATCGCACCGCTGATAAAAATTTGCTGAAAACGCCGAGGGTTGGCGTAAAACGCGATCAGCAGGCATCCGATAAACGCCCCGGCGCCATCTGCCGAGGCAAGGATACCGGTTGGTGACGCGGACAGGCCGAGGTTCTCGCGTGCGATGACGGGCACCATTGAGACGAAAGAAAATCCAAAAATGTTCAGCAGGACGGTGACGGTGAGGGTCGCCGAGATGATCCGGTTGCTCCGGACGAACTGCAAACCTTCGATTATGGTATTGATGATAGAGGGCTGCACCTCGGTTTTCGGCGCAGACTCGTAAGGAACCGTCATCAGGAGGAGAGCGGCGCTGGTCAGTAGGATGACCGCGAGTATGAGCGTTCCCGGTAATCCAAAAAACTCAAACAAGAAGCCGCCGGAAAGGGGCCCGAGCATGCGGGTGAAGTTATTTGTCGAGGATTCCAGCCCCATCGCCGCACCGATCCGATCCAGTCCGGCAATATCGGCGACGATCGGACGTCGCACCGAAAACTCCATCGCCCATAGGATGCCGCTAAGAAAAACCCCCATCCCGAGTTGCCAGAGTTGCAATGTGCCGTTCCAGGAGAGCCAAGCGAGGATGGTGTAAACGGCGGCAACGACGAGGAAGGCGACAATCAGCATGTTTCGCCGATTTACTTTTTCCGCGACCGCCCCGGCAACCGCGCCGAAGAGGAACATCGGCACCATCCGCAGGAATAGGGCGAGCGCAACCAGGAAGGGCGAGCCTGTGACTTCCAGGACAAACAGCGCGACGGCAAGCATATCGAGCCAGCGCATGATGCCCGACATCGCGCCGGCCAGCCACACCCGGCGAAACGCCCGCATCGAAAATAGCTGTCGGGGCACACTGCGCGAACGGGTATCTGCAGGTTCAGTTGATGTCATGATGTGCGATCGGGTCAGCCCCAAACTCCAGGATGAGATATCGGGGAATCATTATGTGCCGAGAGTACCTTTTGGCGGTCATCGGGCAACCCAATTCGCGATACTCCATTCGGAGGATGACGGAATTTTCCACGACTCGGGTGAAAATTTATGCACCGCATATTTCAAATTTGCGAACGGCATGTATCTCGATCGCGGGTTTTACCGAAGATCGTGATCTTAGATGATGTTTATCGGTTATAGTCCAGCTTGGAAGAAAGCGGCTATCGATTTGGTCAATCTCGATGTGACTGATTTCACCGTAACCTAGGAATTGGGGATGTCCGCCCTGTGGCAACCCTCAATTACAATTTGGCGATGCAGTCGAAAAACGGCTACAACAGAGACAAATAAACGAAGGCGCTAACGGGGATATAGAGGTTGAATCTCAAACAGTCTGTTGTGACGGCAAGCCGGTTTCTCGCCGACTTGACGGCCATATCGCTTACCGGATTGGCGATTTACGTCGCCGCGTTTGGCGTCTTCGACGAGGTATGGGTCCGCTCCGGTGTCGTCGGGCTGGCGATGATCGTCTCTTTGTTAGCCTTTTCTGCCCAGAGCTTAGGACAGCGCCGCGACAACGTGACCTGGGGGGCAATCTTCGCCAACGCGGTCATGCTCGCCCTTTTGGTGGTCGTGTTTTACTTCTGGATCAGCTTGATGCTGGAACAGGATGAGGCCTTCGTCGACTTCCAAGATTTTCATTATATTTTCGGTTATCTCGGCTTCGCGCTGATTTTCTACCTCACCTACAAGTACTTTGGTCTTCCGCTGCTGTTGGTATGTCTCTTCGCCTTCGTCTATCTGGTGTGGGGGCATATGCTGCCGCAGTCGATTGCGATCCCGGACCTCGGTTGGACCCGGGTTTCGGAAAATATTTGGTACAGCTTCGATGGCGTGTTCGGCCGGCCGGTCGCCGTGGTCGGGCAGATCGTATTGATCTTTATCATTTTCGGTGCGGTGCTGGAGACCTCGGGCTCCGGCGCGACGTTGTTGAA
>JAQCKY010000379.1 GCA_027592155.1 Pseudomonadota bacterium | reverse complement strand
ACGGAGGACCCCAAACAGAGACGGGGAGGGCGAACCCGGCTGCTTGGGATCACCGCAATACCGCTGTTTTTTGGCGCTGTCGCGACGTATTTTTTGGCCGATCCAATCGTTCCCTGGCTATTTGGCTCCCCCTGGCAACGATCCGCGGATTTATTTGCCGCGATGGCGGGTGTGATCGCTTTTCTAAGCCTATTCGAACTTATCCGGTCCTATAGCGTTGCGATCGGCGCGATGGGAAGGCTGATCGTCGGACGGCTTGCGCAATATACCGGCTTGTTGTTGTTCGCCGGGCTCGCGGCTGCAGGCTTTATCGATGCCGACCTCGGTTTGGCATATGGATTGTCGGCCGCTTACGCGGCGGCTTTTATTCTGCTGGCCGTTCTCGTCTGGCGGCGTTCCTGATCCGCTGGGCCATCGGCGCCGGCAACAGGCATGTTATTTTTGACGCCAGATGCCGCGAGTATCGACGATTAACTTGCCGTCGAGCTGTGAGGGATCGAGCTGCCGGAATTCCCTGTGATCGGTCAAAAGTACGATGAGATTCGCCCGAGCAAGGGCATCGTCGAGGGACACCAGTTCGACGTCGGTCGTATTGCCGATGCTATTCGGAAGCGCTTTGACATAGGGCTCGACCACCATCATGGGGCCGAGCTTTTTGTCCCGTAGCCGTTCTACGACCACGACGGACGGGCTCTCGCGGAGATCGTCGATATCGGCTTTATAGGCTAATCCGAGACAGGCAATAACGGGAGATTTTAGCTCCGCCGCAAGGGCCACTACTTGATCCACGACCCAGGATGGTTTTCCGTCATTCACGTCCCGGGCGGCTTGAAGCAGCGGGGTTTCTTCCGGCGCACTATCGACGATGAACCACGGATCGACGGCAATACAATGACCGCCCACGCCGGGTCCGGGTTTTAGGATTTCGACACGGGGATGGCGGTTGGCCAGTTCGATCATTTCCCAGACATCGACACCGAGCTTTGCACAGACCAGGGACATTTCATTGGCAAAGGCGATACTGGTGTCGCGGTAAGCGTTTTCCGCCAGCTTCACCAATTCGGCGGTCCGTGCGGTTGTCAGATGACAGTTACCATTTACAAACAGCGCATAGAGTTCGGCTGCGTGCCGGCCGCATTCATCGGTCACGCCACCGATGACCCGGTCATTCTGGACCAGTTCGAGCAAGACCTGACCGGGGAGAACCCGTTCCGGGCTGTGGGCGACATGGATGTCAGCGTTTTCACCGCTGTTATGGGGAAATTTAAGGTCAGGCCGAGCGGCGGCAAGCCACTCGCTTAGTGTTTCGGTGGTCCCGGCGGGCGACGTCGATTCCAGGACGACGAGATTCCCGGCGACCAGGACCGGGGCGATCGCATCCGCAGCCGCACGAAGGTAGGTGAGGTCCGGCTTGTGATCTTCCTTGAACGGTGTGGGGACGGCGATGATAAAAGCGTCAGCGGGTTCTGGGGTACCGACAGCTCTTAACCGGCCTGTCGCGACCGCGCCTCTGACCATGACATCTAGGTCAGGTTCCACGATGGGGGTCTTACCGTCATTGATGACGGAGACCGTTTCAGGATTGCTATCCACACCGATGACGTCGATGCCACGGGTGGCCATCACAGCCGCTGTTGGAAGGCCGACATACCCCAATCCGACGACGGCCACTTTGTTAAAGATTCGCGTCACGTCTGAGCGCCTCCAGTATGCGTTCACAAGCTCGCCCGTCGCCGTAGGGGTTATGGGCTCGGGCCATTTTGTCATAAGCCGATTGATCGTCCAGCAGCCGTTCGGCCTCGGCGACGAGTGTCATGGCATTGGTTCCCACCAATTTCACTGTCCCCGCCTCCACGGCTTCCGGCCGTTCGGTTACATCGCGCATCACCAGAACGGGTTTCCCGAGGGACGGGGCCTCCTCCTGTATGCCGCCGGAATCGGTAATAATAATATGCGACTCCTTCATCAACTTGACGAAGGGAAGATAATCCAGCGGTGCGGTCAAATGAATATTAGGACGGTCTCCGAGAATACGGTTTACAGGGCCCTGGACTCTTGGGTTGAGATGAACCGGATAGATGATCTCAACATCGGATCGCTCGCTGAGGGTTTTCAGGCCTTGGCAAATTTGCTCGAACCCATCGCCGAAATTTTCCCGGCGATGACCGGTTACCAAAATTTGTTTTTTGGAAAGGTCCCGTACCGGCAGCGATGCGTTGGCTTGGCTGGTAAGGTCGTCGCCGTTTTCCAGCTTGGCGATAATATGGAGAAGCGAATCGATGACCGTATTGCCGGTTACAAATATCCGGTCGGCATCTGCTCCTTCGGCCAATAAATTCTCCCGCGCCGATTCTGTGGGCGCGAAGTAGAGGTCGCATAGCCCGTCGGCAAGTTTGCGGTTCATCTCTTCCGGCCAGGGCGCCAGCATGTTGCCGGTTCGCAATCCAGCCTCGACATGGGCCACGGGGACGCCCTGATAGAAAGCCGCGAGTGAGGCGGCAAATGTCGTTGTTGTGTCGCCATGGACCAGAACGCGGTCGGGCTTTGCCTTTGCCAGGATGGGCTCCATGCCGATGAGAATACGCGTGGTGATGTCGCTGAGACTTTGATCTGCGGACATGACCGCCAAATCATATTCCGGTTTGATTTCAAACAAATTGAGAACGCCGTCGAGCATCTCGCGGTGTTGGCCGGTCACGCAAACTTCGGCACGAAAATCATCGGCGTCTGCCAGTGCATTGACCAGCTTGGCCATTTTTATCGCTTCGGGGCGTGTTCCGAATACGGTGAGAATCCGCATGCGTGATGGCAATCCGTTGGATCGATCAAGCAAGATGGTTGATCAAGAAGAAGATTGAATATCCTGCCCATCGCCGGGGCGCAAGGACGCGATCCGCCGAATGCGAATTGACGTTTCTGCTCATGGTGAAGCGACGCGAATATTTGGCAGGCGGACGCTCCGTTGTATCTCAAACCACATGACGGTAGATTGGGGCAATATTTTGACGATTCATCGCCACACAAAATATGCGGTGCGGAATCCGGGACAAAAAATCACCTGAGGATCTCGTAGGGGAATTACGAAGACATGGGAAAACAAGGATTAATCATAGGCGTCATTGGGCTGGTGATCGGTCTGGTCGTCGGCAATATGTCACCCAAGCTGTTTGGGTCGGACGGTGGCGATGCTTTAGGGTCTGAGCCGACAACGATCACGGGCGGCACGGTTGGTTTTGTCGGTATCGAAGTTCAAGGTATCGGTAAGCGGGTTGCTGAGGCACTCGGCCGAAAACCCACAGATGGTGTCATGATTCGCGACGTTGCCGTGGGTGAGGCAGGCGCAATTGCGGGACTGCGGCGGGGCGATCTTGTGATGCGGTTCGGTGATGCCAAAATCGAAAAAATAGAAGATCTCGTATCCGCGGTCGGTCGGACGAAGTCTGGCCAAACATTCGCCATCGAATTTAGTCGTGAGGGAAAAACCCTGACGAAGTCGTTGGTCACCGGGGTCAAACCGGAATCCTGGAAGGTCTCGCGCGGCGCCGTCGGCAATTTTGGTGCGGCGGGGTTTACCGTCGCGGCATTAAACAGCGCCACACGTCAGCGTTTTGGAACAAAATGGGGCGCCACGGGGTTGGTCGTTACCCAGGTTGAGCCTGGTAAGCCTGCAGCCGAGGTTTTGAAGCCGGGCGATATCGTTGTTCAGGTCAATCTGCGCGATGTTTGGACTCTCAAGCAGGTTTCCGATGCTTTTAAGGTG
>JAQCKY010000378.1 GCA_027592155.1 Pseudomonadota bacterium | reverse complement strand
CGCGGTTTCGCGACAGAACCGATGAAGCTTGCTTTGTAAGACGGATCGCGGCCCCTTATCCTAAGAACGTCTATACCAAGGAGAGAAACCATGGCCGCAAAGAAAAATGTCCCCAAGCTGAGATCGCGCATCACAACCGATGGTCTCACCCGCACCCCCCATCGTGCCTTCATGCGCGGCATGGGCCTCGACGATAAGGCAATTTCCCAGCCGATGATCGGAGTGGTCTCAACCGCCGGCGAGGTAACCCCCTGCGTCATGAACCTTACACCGCAGGTTGCCGCGGCCAAGGAAGGCGTTGCCGCCGCCGGTGGCACACCCCGCGAATTCACCACGATTTCGGTTTCCGATGGCCTGACCATGAACCATCAGGGAATGAAATTCTCCCTGGTTTCCCGGGAGGTCATCGCCGACTCGGTTGAGGTCGTCGCGCAAGGTCACGCCTATGACGGGCTTGTCTGTTTTGGCGGCTGCGACAAGAACCTGCCGGGCATGATGATGGCGATGGTACGGGTCAATGTGCCGGCGGTCTTTATGTATGGCGGCAGCGCCCTGCCTGGCCTCTGGCGCGGCAAGGAAATCAGCGTGCTGGATTCGATTGAGGGCGTCGGCGCCGTGATGGTCGATGAGATGGACCTGGAAACCCTGGACGAAATCGAACGGGCCTGCCTGCCGACCACCGGTTCCTGCGCCGGACAATTTACCGCCAACACCATGGGCATGGTGTCGGAAGCCATTGGCCTTGCGTTGCTCGGCTCATCGACCATTCCCAACGTCTATGAACAACGGCTGTCGGTGGCGCGCCGTGCCGGTGAAACCGTCATGCGCAACCTGGAGAACGGCGGACCCCTGCCCCGCGATATCGTCACCCGCGAGGCCTTGGAAAACGCCGCCGCCATCGTGGCCGCAACCGGCGGGTCCACCAATACAGCCCTGCATATCCCGGCGATTGCCCACGAAGCGGGGATCGCTTTCAGCATGGACGATCTGGCCGAGGTGTGGGACCGCACGCCCTTGATCGCCAACCTCAAACCGGGCGGTGCCTATAACGCAAAGTCAGTGTATGAGCTCGGTGGCGTACCGGTCATCTTGCGCGAATTACTGGAAGGCGGATACCTGCACGGCGATTGCCTGACCGTAACCGGCGAAAAACTGTCCGATGCCTTACAAGGCGCATCTCCCATCGACGGCGATGTCGTCTGGAGTACAAAAAAACCGATCTCGCCCACAGGCGGTGTGGCAATCCTGAAAGGCAACCTCTGTCCCGACGGTGCCCTGCTGAAAGTCGCCGGTCTAAAATCCGTTCAGCATGAAGGGCCGGCATTGGTCTTCGAGAGCGAAGAAGACTGCGCCGCCGCCGTCACCGCCAAGGATTACGCCCCCGGTTCGGTCATCATCATCCGCAACGAAGGTCCGAAGGGTGGTCCCGGCATGCGCGAAATGCTGATGGTCACGGGCATGATCTATGGCCAGGGCATGGGCGAAAAGATCGCGCTCATGACCGATGGGCGTTTTTCCGGTGCGACCCGCGGCATGTGCATCGGCCACGTCTCGCCCGAAGCGGCGGCGGGCGGCCCCATCGGCCTGATCGAGAACGGCGACATCATCCGCATCGACGGCGAAGCCCGAACCATCACCCTCGCCGTCGACGACGCCGAACTGGACCGCCGCAGGAAGGCCTGGAAACCGCTGGAAAAACCAGGCCTCGCCGGTGTGTTAGAGAAATATGCCGCGACGGTGGGCCCCTCCCATCTCGGCGCCGTCACCCATAGCGGAAATTCCCAATGGAAGACCGAGGATCCGTCATGACCGACGCCAAACCATTATTGGGGTTTATCGGCATCGGCCTGATGGGTACCCCGATGACCCTGAGATTGCTGGCCGCCGGTTATAAGGTCAGCGTCTGGAACCGAACGGCCGAAAAGCTGGCACCTGTCGTCGAACACGGTGCGACCCCTAGAACCTCCGCCGCCGATGTCGCCCGCAATGCCGATATCGTCTTTCAGTGCCTGACCGACGCCGACGCGGTTGAAACCGTCGTCTTCGGCGATGACGGCATTGCCCAAGGCGGCGCGGCGGGGAAAATTCTCGTCGACCTGACCAGCGCCCACCCGGACAAAACCCGCGAGCTCGCCAAACGCCTCGAAGAATCGAACGGCATGTACTGGATCGACGCGCCGGTCTCTGGCGGCGTCACCGGAGCGGAAGCCGGAACTTTAGCAATTTTCGCCGGCGGCGAACCCGCCGATGTCTCCCGGGTCGAACCGGTCATGATGGCGATGTGTAAACGGGTAACCTATTTTGGGCCGACCGGCGCCGGTCAGGTTGCCAAGCTTTGCAACCAAGTCATCGTCGGCGGCACTATGGCCCTCATCGCTGAAGCCGTCAGCCTTGCCGAGCAATCGGGTATTGACGCAAGCGCCCTACCGGATGCGTTGGAGGGCGGGTTCGCGGATTCAATTCCCCTTCAGATATTCGGCCCCCGTTTCGCAGCCCGCAAGACCGAACCCTTGCTCGGCCATGTCTACACAATGTTGAAGGACATCGAAGCGGCGCGCGAGATCGGAGAACGCGCCGGTGCGCCGATGCCGATGAGCGCGATGACCGCCGAACTCCTCGGTGTGGCGACGGAGCGTGGGCACGGAGAGCACGATATCGGGGCAATCATGGAACTGTTCGAACCCGCTCGTTAATCGCTGGGGATTCCGCGAGCGCGTCAATTCGACGTGAAGCGCAATATTGCCGACTTGATAGCGAGGGTTTTGCTTGCTCCGAGACCGACCTATATGCGATGGGATGGGACGGCAAATATGATCAAGATAGGAGCGCCGCAGAGATGATCCGGTTTATATCATTGCTTATCATGACCGCTTTGGCCTATTCGCCTTTCGCTGCTTTTGCCCAGGCGATAAACGAACCCTTCAAGGTCACCATCGAGAAGCGCAAGGTGGTAGGCGAACGGGTATTGCGGGTCAAAAAGGGCGACACCGTCCGCCTACAGTGGCGGTCGGATGAGCAGGTGGAGGTCCATGTCCACGGCTACAACATCAAAACCGAGATCAAACCAGGCGCGCCGTCGGACGTAACCTTCACCGCGCGGGCAACCGGCCGTTACCCGGTGACCAGCCACGGCTTCGGTACCGCTGATGAGCGCAAAAAGAAAAGTCACAACCATGGCCATGGTTTGCCGGGTTCCGAAGCCGCCTTGATCTATATCGAAGTCCTGCCGAACTAACGCTCCCATGATTTCACTGAACCGGATACTGACTCGGTCAGGCTGGAGGCAGAACGCCGGGGTCTTACTTCTCTCAGTCGTTTCCCTCGGGCTGATGGCCGGCCCCGTGCACGCCCACGCATTTGGCGACCGTTATGACCTTCCGATCCCGCTCTATCTGCTGACGACGAGCGCGGCAGCCGTGGTCATTCTCTCCTTTGTGGTAATGGGGATGTTTTTGCGCCACGCGCCAGCCGGCCAATATCCCCGCTTTAACCTTCTTTCGACCGCCATCGGGCGTGCCTTGGCACACCCGATCTTGCTTGAATCATTGCGGCAGGTCTCTTTCGCAGTTTTTGTTCTGACCCTGGCCACCGGATTCTTTGGAACGGAGAATCCATCCGCCAACTTTTCCGTGGTGATGGTCTGGATCATTACCTGGGTCGGTATGGCATTCGTCTCCGCATTATTTGGCAACCTGTGGGCGGTCATCAGCCCGTGGAACACTCTCTTTCTGTGGCTTGAATGTGCGGTAAGCAGCTTACGCCGACCCCGCC
>JAQCKY010000377.1 GCA_027592155.1 Pseudomonadota bacterium | reverse complement strand
GATGGACGTCCACATCGCCATCTAACGGTTGGAAGGTACCCCATGCGATACAAATTAGACGGCATCGGTGTCGATTTTGACCCCAGCACGACGTGGGTCGCACCCAGCGCCGATATCGTCGGCAACGTCAAACTCGGGCCTGGCTCCAGTGTCTGGTGGAACGCGGTGATCCGGGGCGATAACGAACTGATCTCCGTCGGCGCCCGCTCCAATGTCCAAGACGGCAGCGTGCTGCACACCGACCCCGGTTATCCGTTAATGATCGGCGAAGACGTCACCATCGGCCATATGTGCATGCTGCACGGATGCACCATCGGGGACGGCAGTTTGATCGGTATCGGCAGCATCATCCTCAATGGTGCCAAAATCGGCAAAAACTGTCTGGTCGGCGCCAACAGTCTGGTCACCGAGAATAAGGAGTTCGAAGACGGTACGATGATCATCGGCAGTCCCGCCAAGGCCGTCAAAAAGCTCTCGCCCGAGCAATTGGAGGGCATGGCACAAAACTCCCATTGGTACGTCGAACGCGCTAAACTCTATGCCTCGAAACTGGAACTGGACGACTAAAGCTCGTGCGGAGATCAGACAGTCAATTTAGATTTGAGCTCCTCCGGGACCCCCAAGGCATCTATGGCGCCGCCATTCTGGGCGACCCGGAGCTCCCCCGGATACTGCTGGGCTCTCCCCTGCGCCAGAAACCGCCACCCCTCATCCTGCGCCCGGATCATATCCGCCTCCTGCTCGCCGAAACCGACGAGGGTGTCGCGGCTTATCGTCCCATCGACTCGGCGCGGATTTTTCGTGGAACCCTTGAAGAACAGTTCCGAATGTTCCTTGAATTCGCCCTGACGATGCAAAGCGGGGCCTCGATTCAGCAGTGGCAGGAAGATTGGAGCGCGCCGCCTTACACCGATGCCCGGCGGCGCAAGGCGCAGCGGTTTCGCGAGCTTAAAGCAGCGTCCTACCGGGAAACCAATCGTCTGCTGTCGATTGCCTTCGGCGAAGCCGCGCCGGATGACGTGCTTTCAACCGCCCGGCGCTATGCCCTATCCAGCCGTCACGCGATCTATCGCGCCGCTGCCCGATCCGACCGCTTCCTGCAATTGGCCCATACTTTTCCCGTCCTGGCCCATAAAATCGCGGTGCCCGGCAACGGCCCATCGTCGAAGACAATCGGCGAGGCCTTACAATTGGTCGAACAAGGTGCGCTCCTAAAACATGTTGCCGACGTGATGGGAGTCTCGATGGCGCTGAGAAAGATTGCCCCTCACGCCGCCCATATTGGGGCGGACGCGACACGCGCTTTCGCCGACGCCCCGGACTTGATCCACGCTTATCTTCCGTCCAGAAGATGCGATGTCGGAGCCTGGATGAGCGCGGTTGCCAACGCCATGCGCTGTGGTCCGACCTTTGCGCGCTGGGCGGCCCAGCACTATTTTGAGTTTGGCGACGATACCAAAGCCGGTCACCGGCTCGCCGATATCGGAGACTGGGTACAGGCCTGCAACCTGGATGCACCGCGCCGCAACACGGTCCCCAGCCTGGTTACCCGTCCCTTCAACCCGGCCATGGCCCCCAAAACCGTTATCCGTCTCGCCGAGGAATGGCATGAAGCGCTACTGGAGTTCCAAGCCATGGACCGGGATTTCGGTCAAGTCGATGCCTTCGCCGCCCCGAAACGCGCGCGCTACATCGCCAATGAATTGCCGCCGCCCTGGCTCGACGGCGCCATCATCGACGGCTTTGAGATTGCGCCCGTCACCCGGCGCGACGGCCTTTACCGCGAAGGCAAGGATATGGGCAATTGTGTCGGAACCTATGGCGATTTTGTCGCCAGTGGAGAAACCTATATCTACACCGTCCGGCGCAACAAGAAGCCGGTCGGCACGCTGGAACTATGGCGCGACGGCCGGAGTATCAGGCTCGGACAATTCAGAGGCCGGTTTAACAAACCCGCCCCGGTACCCGCCGACGACGCCGTCCGAAAGTGGCTCCACCTCAATGGCGGCAGGGTCGGGTTCGAGCCGCCACAGCCCATCTCCGTATTGGACGATGAGGACACACGGCATTAGCGCCTAACGCGGCGAAATCTGCGCCAGGGCATCCTGTACAAATCGCAGCCGATCATCGGGCGTCGTGACCGTCTTGGGGATCGTCACAATCCGCTCCGGGGCGACAAAGTGATGGACGAGCCCGGAAATCGTGACGCTGCCGCGAAGCTGTGCCCAGGCGTTGGTATTACGCCGAATATTGTCTTCGACCCTGACCTCGGGCTCCAATGCAATTACACCCCAAGGCAGCAATACGACGGCGTCATAGTCGGCAAGATAAGTCGCGCAGCGGTCGTAGAGTTCTTGCATTCGTGGGTGCTGCGCCAATTGCGTGGCGAACCAAAAATTGAGAATATCGGCGGGTGACCGATCAATGACAAAGCCGCCGGGCTGAGCCGATTCGAGCGCCCGCTTGGTCTCCAAGGCTTGTAGAAGCCCCGTCGCCACATCTGCCTTTGTCCGCTGACCGGCTTGTCCCGGCCCGAACATCTCTCGCAGGTTCTCTTCGATAAAGGGCAGATCGAGCGCGGCAGCGAGCGCCGTGCCCAAAGTGGTTTTGCCGGTACTGACGGCGCCGGAGATGGCGATCTTCATAGGAGTGGACCCTAACCGGATTTGAATATCCCTGCAATTGCGACCTGCGTCGGTGATTGATCCCGACCGGACAGTGGACTAGCGTTGCCGTAACACAGGAGGGAACCATGAAAATAGCAACAATCGATACCCAGAGTGGCGGACATGTCGGCGTTCTAGTAGACGCGGATACAATTCTCGACGTCACCGCTTTCGCCGCCGTTTCACCCACCGCTCGTTTGGTGCCCGGCTCGGTGCGCAGCGTTCTCGACGCCGGAGACGCGGGGTTGGAGCTGGTGAAACGCTGCGCCGACGAGGCCGCCGGCAGCGCCGATCAAGACAGCTTGAGCGCCCAAGGTATCCTCCGCCCTTTCGCTGAAACGCCTCTACTGGCGCCGATCCCCGATCCCCGCTTTATCCTATCGGTCGGCATGAATTACGGCCGCCATTTAGAAGAGATGTCAGGCACCCCGACGCCGACCCATCCCGCCGCCTTCATCAAAATCCAAGACAGCCTGACCGGGTCGGGCAAACCGATCACGGTGCCACCGCAATGCCCGGATATGATCGATTACGAGGGTGAGCTCTGTTTCGTGTTCGGCAAATCTTGTCATAACGTCGAGGCCGAGGGAGCGATGGATTACATCGCCGGCTACACCATCGCCAACGATGTCTCCGCCCGGGATTGGACACCCGAAGTGTTCGGCAGCAACAGCTCCTTCGGCGGGATTCATGCCTGGGAACGCAACATTATGGGCAAGCAGTTACCCGGCTTCACGCCGCTCGGTCCGGTCATGGTCACCAAGGACGAAATCGCCGACCCCCATGACCTGCAGCTCACCACGACCTTGAACGGCGAAGTCATGCAGTCGACCAAGACCGACGACCTGATCTTCAAACTCCCGGAGATCATTGCCTACTTTTCCAAATGGTACCGCTTTCATCCGGGCGACGTCGTTACCACCGGCTCCCCTGCAGGGGTCGGTCTCGGCCGCAAGCCTCCGGTTTTCATGAAAGCCGGCGACAGGATCGAAATTGAAATCGAAGGCATCGGCAAGCTGTCGAACATGCTGGTCGCGGCCTGAGGGTGGGTTAGAAAACCACCCCTAACCAACCTCCAGAATTTCCGTATTTACCGGTAGGGGCGG
>JAQCKY010000376.1 GCA_027592155.1 Pseudomonadota bacterium | reverse complement strand
ACAGATCATATCTCTCCGGCGGGCGCTATTCAGCTCGACAGCCCGGCGGGCCAGTATCTGAACGAACGCCAGGTTCGCCAGAACGAGTTCAACTCTTATGGCTCGCGACGCGGTAACCACGAAGTGATGATGCGTGGCACCTTCGCCAATATCCGGATCCGCAACGAAATGGCCCCCGGTACCGAAGGCGGCGTCACCCGTCACATGCCGAGCGGAGATCAGATGTTCGTCTATGATGCGGCGATGCGTTACGCCGAAGAAGGCGTGCCGCTGGTGATCGTTGCCGGTAAGGAATACGGCACCGGCTCATCCCGCGACTGGGCGGCAAAGGGTACAAGGCTGCTCGGCGCCAAAGCCGTCATCGTTGAGAGCTTTGAGCGTATTCACCGTTCCAATCTGGTCGGAATGGGTATTCTGCCGCTGCAGTTCAAGGACGGTATGACCCGCACGACGTTGAAGCTCGACGGTTCGGAAATCTTCGACATCACCGGTATCGCGGATGGCATCGATCCGCGGATGGACGTCGAATGCACGATTACGCGGGCGGACGGCAGCGTCGAGAAAATTGCTCTTCTCTGCCGTATCGATACGGCAGACGAGGTGGAGTACTACCGTCACGGCGGGATTCTCCAATTTGTGCTGCGGCGCCTCAAGGAGTCCTAGCCGTTGTACGGCGACCGGGCGGCGCCGAGAATGGGCGTGTACCGCATGGTAACTCACCGCCATTTGATTGGTCGTTGAGCGGGTCATGGCGTATTTCTGGTCCATGAGTATTGGCACAGTAAAACGCGCCGTCCCTTTTCTTGTTCTGGGTTTTGTCGGTACCTGGATGGCTGTTCATCAGCCCGTCCAGGCCGGTGAACAGAACCTGACGGTTGTCGAGCTTTACACTTCACAGGGCTGTTCTTCCTGTCCGCCGGCGGATGCCCTTTTGGGCGAACTGGTAAAACAGAAGAACGTTCTCGGACTGTCGTTTCACGTCGATTATTGGGATTACATCGGCTGGCGCGACCCCTATGCAAAATCGGCCTATTCGAAACGCCAGAAGGGTTATGCCGCGACCTTTAAGAAGAGCTTTGTCTATACACCGCAGATCGTGGTTCATGGCGTAAAGGAGACGACCGGGTCCGATGAGTATTCGGTCAAAGGCCTGATCCGCCAGGCCGCGACCGCCCCCAACGTGCCGATTGAGATTGTCCGGACCAAGTTGGGTGGTTTGACTGTGACGGTCTCCGCCGGCAAGCGGCCCGCCCAAGCCACGGTCTGGATCGCGCTCTATGACAAAGAACACGTCACCCACGTGAAACGCGGTGAGAATCGAGGACGAACCATCCGCAATTACAACGTTGTCCGGTATTTTGAAAAGGTTGGCGAATGGCAGGGCAAAAAGCTGTTGCTGACGATCCCGGCGGCGTTGCTGAAAGCCCATTCGGGCGATGGTTGCGCGATCATTCTGCAATCGGCGACCAAAGGTCCTATCCTCGGTGCCGCTGCGATTGCGCTGAACCGGTAAGCTTAATCCGCGTTCGACGGTTTCCAGCGGTTCAATTTCCCTCTATCGTTTATGATCAGGCGCTGCTGACAATGAAGGCACCGATGATATTTATGGTTTTTGGGGATGGAGCGGATCATGGACGAATTATCCACATCACACCGTATCGCGGCATCCGGGGCACCGCATCAGACGGTTACAGGCCCCGCCGTTTGGCGGCGTACCGACCTCGAGGATACCGCTCGTTGGACCTATCGCCTAACCGCCGAGATGATTGGAGAGATCGATGCCAATCTGGCTCGGCTCGTCGGTGACGATCGCCCGCTTTCGGATCTAGTCGCGGAGGATTTTCCGCTTCCATCGATGGGTGGAATTCTCGACACGATCTCCGATGACCTCGGTCAAGGTATCGGCTTTGCCCTGCTCTCAGGTCTTCCCATCGAAAAGTATAGCCGCGATCAGGCGGTTCTCATCTTTTACGGCATCGGCGCCCATCTTGGGGTCGGGGTTTCGCAGAGTCATCTTGGCGATTATATCGGCGATGTCATCGACCAGCGGGATAGCAAGGATTTACGCCCGTACCATAACGGCGGGGAATTCATTATGCACCGGGACCCGGTGGACATGGTCGGCCTGCTGTCGATGCGTCAAGCCAAATCCGGTGGCGAAAGCCGGGTGATCAGCGCGGCGGCCGTCCATAACGAGATTTTGGCCGAGGCGCCCGAATTGCTGGAGCCGCTGTATCATGGATTTAGCTGCTTTCGCCTGGAGCAAGACCGTGGCGAGACCGAAGCTTGGACACCGTATAATATTCCGGTGTTTGAGTTCAGCGAGGACGGAAAATTTTCCGCACATTATATCCCTTATCCCATCGACCGGCTTTTCAAACGCGATGGGACGCCCCCCGACTCGCCCGAAGCCCAGGCAATCGGGCGCCTGAAGGAACTCTTATGGACGCGGCCTGAACTCTATTACGATATGATGCTGGAGCCGGGCGACATGCAATTCGTCAATAACCGCCTGTTGATGCATGGCCGGACGGATTACGAGGATTGGGGAGAGCCTGAGCGGCGCCGTTACCTCCTCCGCCTTTGGCTGCAAATGCCGTCCTGGGGGCCGCCGCCACCGAACCAGCTGTTCTATAGAAACATCGACCGCGCGGGTGGCGGTATCGCAAAATATCCTTAGGCAGCCCGCGAAAAACACTTCCAATTCGGTGTTCGATTTTAAGCGTTCCCATCGTTATGATGCGGCCCGCTTGACCCTCCATGTTTTAAAAAGAGAACCCATGGCTTCTTTTCTTACGATTGATGATCTCACCCTCGCCGGCCAACGCGTCTTTGTGCGGGTCGATCTGAATGTGCCGATTATCGACGGTGTTGTCACCGATGCGACGCGCATCGAACGGGTGGCGCCGACGATTAAGGAATTGGCGGATAAGGGAGCAAAGGTTGTGGTCGCCAGTCATTTTGGGCGGCCCAAAGGCAAGGTCGATCCGTCGCTGTCGCTCGCGCAATTGACCGGTTCACTGAGCGCCGCTTTGGGGGGGGCCGCGGTTATATTTGTGCCGGCCTGTACGGGACCCGTCGCGGAGGCGGCCGTCGCGGCTTTAGAGCCTGGTCAGGTTTGTTTGCTGGAAAATCTCCGTTTCGATCCAGGCGAGGAAGGAAACGATCCGGCCTTTGCGGCTGGTCTGGCGGCGCTGGCTGACATCTATGTGGATGATGCTTTTTCGTGCGCCCATCGGGCCCATGCTTCGATCGTCGGGTTGGCGGAGAGACTGCCGTCGGCGGCGGGACGGCTCCTGCAATATGAGTTGGAGATGCTGGAACAGGCTTTGGAAACGCCGGAGAAGCCGGTGCTGGCAATTGTCGGCGGCAATAAAATCTCTACCAAACTCAGCGTTCTCGGACATCTGAGCGCGCAAGCCGATTATCTTTTCATCGGTGGTGCGATGGCCAATACCTTTATGGCGGCGCGCGGCGTCAACGTCGGAAAATCCCTCTATGAAGCCGACATGCTGCAGACGGCACGGGATACCGAAGCCGCCATCAGGGCCCAAGGCTGCGAAATGCTCCTTCCCGCCGATGGTGTTGTCGCGCCCGAATTCGCGGCCGGCGCCCCAGCGACGACCGTTATGATGGATGCGATTCCCGCAGACCAGATGGTGCTGGATGTAGGGCCCGAAACGGTGGCGCAGTTGACGAGCTTGATCGGCCGCTGCAAGACGTTGGTGTGGAACGGGCCTTTGGGCGCGTTTGAGACGCCGCCCTTTGAAGCG
>JAQCKY010000375.1 GCA_027592155.1 Pseudomonadota bacterium | reverse complement strand
CGGAGAGTTCCATCGAAAATGATATTCCGAGTTCAACGGAATCATTCCCGTCCGATTCCCGGCGAACCGGATTTCTAATCGTCCTGAGCTCCTGCGCCGTGACATTGTTACTGACCCTATTATTAGCGACGGTGCTGCTGGACCCCTTTGGATCGTCCGACGGCATTGAGGATAAAATGGCGATTGAGGCTGAAAGCCTTCAGGATTTTTCAACAGCCGCGGGCACAGGAGATTAAAGTCGCGTGAAGCCTCGCATCGAGATTGTTTGCTTAGCCGGTGCCCTCTCCCTGTTTTGGAGTGTGGCGAGTGCGTCGGCTGAAAAAGTGACCGGCATTGCGGAGGTCATAAGCGGCGACAAACTCCGAATCGCCGGAACGACCTTCCACCTTCGGGGCATCCGCGCCGTACCGGAAGGCGAGACTTGCGGCACCGCAGCGCAAAATTGGCGATGCGGTTGGTCCTCAATCAATGCCTTGGCCAATTTTGTCGGCCGGCATTGGATTACCTGTACGGTTTCGCCGTCGAATTCGGCCCGGATTAAATCCGCGGAATGCTTTGCCGGCCCGACCAGCATCAATCGATGGATGGTCACCCAAGGGTGGGCGAGAGCGGATACCCCGGCCGACGCGATCTATCGCGAGAACGAGGTCGAGGCTCGCCGCTCGAGACGGGGAATTTGGGGGGACGCGCCGCCCGCACTTAGGCGCTCGCCAGGAACTCCTTAAAGCGTATGGCGACATCTTCCGGTTTAACCGTTGGGCGGCCGAGATTATCCATCGATCCAGGCGTGATCCGCATATGGATCAGATGAGGCCCGTCGGTCGATAACGCTCGCCGCAAATTTTCCTCAAAGGTCTCGAGCTTGGAACATTGCCAGCCGTGCCGGTAGTGGCAAGCGGTGGCCACTTTCGCAAAGTCGACATGGGGGCTGACCGTCGCTTGACCGCCGGTGGAATCATGGACACCATTATCGAGGACGATGTGGATCAGGTTTTTAGGGGCGTGAGCGCCGATCGTGGCGAGGGAACCCATCTTCATCAGCGCCGCACCATCGCCATCGAGAACGATGACCGGACGGTCTGAATTCAACGCAACCCCAAGCCCCATTCCCGCGGCACAACCCATGGAGCCGACTTGATAGAGATGTTGGGGGCGGTCTGACAGGGTAAACAGCTCACGACCGCTTTTGCCCGTGGTGGCGATCATGGCGGCGTTGTCCGGGGCGATCTCCAGTATTTTCTCCAAGGTCGCCAGGCGGCTTACAGATGGTGCGCCGCCGTTATCCGTTTCATAAATACTCTCCGGGCCGGGAAGCGGAGGCGCTTGATCGAGGGATTCGTCTGCCACGATCCCTTTTTCCATGATCATCCCATAGGGCAGACGCTCCTCATCCATTACGGATTCTGCGGCATTCAGCGCGCCGTCAATTTCCTCGGGCGAGCGGGGAAAGGTCATGCAGCGAATGCGCATCGTCTCCAGGAGCGACTGGGTCATCCGGCTCATCAACTCGTGCTGAGGCTCGTCCTTCACGCCGGGTTGCCCCCGCCAGGTGGTGATCAGCAAGGTCGGAATGCGAAAGGGATAATTCAGCGAGGTGAGAGGGTTGACGCAATTGCCGAGTCCCGAGTTCTGGCACATGACAACGGTCTTGCGGCCGGCAAGCCACGCCCCGGCGGCAATGGCCACCGCTTCGCCCTCGCTCGCCGCGCCGACATAGTCGGTTTTCGGCGACGTAATCGCGCGATTGATAAACGGCGAGAGAAACGAGCAGGGTACGCCCGTATAGAAACCAAACCCTCTTTCTTCCGCGGGGTTGATAAAATCGTCCGCTGAGATCACGCCGCCGTCCTCCTTATGAACCTGATCTGGATTTTTCCAAACTGCGGTATACATTATGATAAACGCGGAACGGCAACCAACGCTATTCCGCCACCTCAATACAGTTTGGATACCACCGTGCTCAGAATACCCACACTCTCCGATGCCGAGGTTAAGAGTTTCAACGACGATGGCTTTGTCGTCCTGCGTGGTGGTTTCGACGAAACCGAGGCGGCGTTGCTTCAACGCTGGACGACGGAACTGTCCGCACGCCCGGAGGAGCCTGGTAAGCACTGGGTTTACCATGAGACGAGCCTTCGCGGCGATGGCTCGGATCTGATTAACCGGATCGAAAACATGACGCCTTTTCACGAAGGTTTCGCCGCCTTGGCCGAAAATCTGCGCCCTTCGGTCGGCCAATTATTGGGCGAGGAAGCGGTTCTTTTTAAGGACAAGATAAATTTTAAAATGCCCGGCGGCGACGGGTTCAAGCCTCATCAGGATTCACAGGCTGGCTGGGACGCCTACGCTGATTTTTATATCACCGTGATGGTCTGCATCGACAACGCCACGATTGAAAACGGATGTCTCGAGCTTGCGCGTGGCGGCGGCAAGACACTGGTCGGGAAATCATGGGAACCGCTGACGGAAAAAGAGACTGCGGATATGGAGTTCGTTCCCTGTCCAACGGCGCCCGGCGATATAATTTACTTTGATTGTTATGTGCCCCATTCCTCCGAGCCAAATCTGACGGATAAGACCCGGAGGATGTATTTTGGCACTTATAACCGGCTCTCAGACGGTGATCATCTGGCACAGTATTTTGCCGACAAGCACGCCAACTATCCGCCCGATATCGAACGGCAAGCCGGGAAGGAATATGTCTACCGGGTCTGAGTAATAATCACGTGTTTATCGACGGTAGGATTTGCTGCTCGGCTTTGGCGATGTCTTCCGGAAAATCGATCTCGATCCAGGGCAGGCCGGTGACGTCTTGATAATCGAACCGTTCGGCGTGTGACCCAAGGAGGATGTGGCGGAGCGCATCTTCGTAGGGCACATCTCTGTCCCCCCTTTCGACGAAGTCCTGGATCGTGTTTGCCAGAGTGGCGGCGGGATCACCTGACAGGCGAACGAACCCCGGCCATTCACCAACGGTGTCGAAGCTGACGGTCACCCGCTTTCTGAATTCGACAATCCGCCCATTGGCAAAACAAAGTTTTACCGGCTCGTCACCCGGGACAAACCCGCGGTCATATTGGATGCGGTCTAGGTTTGCGCCCTCGATAAGCTGTCCCAGAATATCGGGGTGGTAGAGAACATCCGCATCCATTACGACGATCTCGTCGCCGGTCGACATCTGTTCTCGCGCGCACCACAGAGAAATGATACTTCCTTCGGTGAAATCTGGATTATCGACCAATTCCACGAAGGGGAAGGCATCGATCCGCTCCAGCTCCGAGACAATGGCTTCCTTCTGGTATCCGACAACGAGCGTTAATCCCTCGACCTTGAGAGTCTGCAAAAGACGTATATGCCGTTCCAACAGGGATTGGCCGTCGAACTTCAGGAGCGATTTCGGGGGATGGGGCTTTCCCGGTTCGGATAGTCGAACGCCGCGTCCCGCAGCGAGTATGATAGCTTTCATAATTTCTCTTACGGTTTGAAGTAGCTGTTGGAAACCGATATCACGCCAAGTATCCGTTATCACGGAACCAGCGAAACGCATCGCCAAGGGCCTCAACCGCCGGGCGCGGCTCGTACCCTAATTTCTCCCGGGCCTTTTCGGAACTGAAGTACATTTTTTTCTTCGACATGCGGACGCCGTCAATGGTCGCAAAGGGTTCCCGGCCGGAAATATATTTGGCGAACCCCTCGGCGGCGTAAGCAATCGGCAGAACCATTGCGTGGGGAACTTTGAAAGAGAGCGGCCGCTTACCCGCCAACACCGCGATTTCT
>JAQCKY010000374.1 GCA_027592155.1 Pseudomonadota bacterium | reverse complement strand
AAGGGAGCGAATAAACTTCGTAGCGCCGTCGCTGTAAGCATCGGCAACTGCGGATGCGGGCACTAAGCTCGCGGAAAGAAAAAGAGCCAATAGTGCGGCTGCGAAACCGCGGCGAGACAGCTTTATAGCTATTTTGGAATATCCTTCTCGGCGGGAGAGTCAGGGGCGGCAATCTCAAAACTGCCGCCAAATCCTGGTGTCGGCTGATCCTCTTGCCCGGCGCCGTTTCTTATACCGTCTGCCCGGCTTTGCCGGTACAGGCTTCTGATGGCTGCGTAGAAATCAATGGACGACCGTTCAAGGTCATTGAGTATGTCCCAGATCTGGTCTCGGGCATCAATCCCACTTATCACGGTCCGCGATATGGTTACATATTGCCGGTCCGTATTGGCGGCCCAATAGTTAATCGGGTCGAAAAAGAAGTCGACAACCTTGCCGACTGCGTCTCTCGGATTTGACGGTCCAAGAATTGGCAGCATGAGGTAAGGGCCTTCCGAAACACCCCAGGTCGCGAGCGTCTGGCCGAAATCTTCATTGTGGAATTCGAAGCCAAGGCCGGTCGCCTGATCGCTGAAACCAAGCACGCCAATTGTGCTGTTAATTAGGAATCGAACCAGGGTATCGCGGGCACGTAGAAATTCGCCCTGCAGCACATCGTTCGCCAGGATGACCGGGGTTCGCAAATTATTCAGGAAATTATGGACGCCATCACGAACGACTTCCGGCGCAACGGATCGGTAAACACCGGTAACCGGTTTGAGAATGATGGTATCAAGGCCTCTGTTAAATTCAAACACGTCGCGGTTGAACGGCTCAGCAGGATCGTTGATCTTGTTGAATTCCGCCATTGCTTCGGGATCGTCTTCAGGTGCCGTTGCGCACCCGGCAAGGACAGCAAATGCGGCGAGTACAAAAGCTACCCGACGGAACTTTCTAAAAATGCCAGACCTTGTTGATTCTTCGCCGTTCGTCATATCGCCTGTTACCTTGGTGTTTCTGAAGTCCGAGGCCGATGGCCGACCGTATCCGGATTCAGCTTTTACATTTTGTTCGCCTGACGCCGAGTCGCACCGTAACCATCTAGGCTATATTTATTAAGGTTCCACCGTAAAAATTAACTTAACCACCGACCCTTTATCATATGGAGAAGGTCCGACAAATTTCCATAGCCTGAATAACATAGCCCTCTAAAAAAAACCAGCGGTCGCGGTCATCGCGCATGTGTCGACGCGCCTGTTCGTGGTATTTTTGCAACAAATGATAATGGCGCCCATAGCGAATCGCCGCCTACCACCAGCTGTCAAGATCGCGCGTGTTGACATCTATAAATTGCTGATATAAAGATATCTTTATATCAGCAATTTGTTCTATTCGACATTATGATCGCACCGGGATAGATCCGATGGAAGAAACACTCCGTTCCCTGAGAGCGATGGCGGAATCGACCCGTTTAAGGCTTCTCGCGCTATTTTTACGCGGTGATTTTACGGTCAGTGAACTGGTCGGCATGCTGGGTCAGAGCCAACCGAGGGTTTCCCGTCACCTCAAAATACTCTGTGACGCAGGCCTGATCGAGCGTGCTCCAGAGGGGAGTTGGGTATTCTACCGTCTGTCTCAGGATCGGTGCCGGGTTGAATTGATCCGCCAAATTCTTCGGCAAATCCCCTTTGATGACTCGACCATTCGTCGAGACATTGAACGTTTGGAGCGCGTCAAAGAGGCTCGGAATCAGGCTGCGGCAGAATATTTTCGAAAAAACGCGTCTCAATGGGACAAGATTCGCACCCTTCATGTCGATGAACAGGATGTCGATAACGCGGTGGTCTCGATGATGCCCGAAGCGGCGAGCGGGACGTTGCTTGATATTGGGACCGGCACTGGTCATATGCTGAAACTCCTCGGGGGTCGGTTTGAGAGAGCCGAGGGGGTCGATTTATCCCATGAGATGCTTGCCTTAGCGCGCGCCAACCTCGCCGACCAAGGTTTCGACAATTGCGGAGTTCGTTCAGCGGATATGTACCAGCTTCCCCATGATCCGGAGTCGTTCGACGCGGCGGTCATTCATCAGGTTCTCCATTTTTCCGATTCGCCGACCCTCGTCATTGCCGAGGTCGCGCGAGTATTGCGGCCTGGCGGACATGTCCTCATGGTGGATTTCGCGCCCCACGACGTTGAATCCTTGCGCGAGGAATTTCAGCATCGCCGGCTTGGGTTCGACGACTCGGAAATTGGTCAGTTGTGTGCTGCTCATGATCTCTCTCTGACGGATACCCACCGCTTGCCAGGGGACCCCTTAACAGTCGTGATCTGGCTCGCCACCAAATCGCCAATGCCGCGAATCGATCGAGATTTGTCGGGCTCGCAGTCTGTTCTCACGGCTTAACGGAACCAGTTGAAATGACGTCGATAAATACGCTTCCGCTTGTGGATGCCTTGTCCGAGACAATTCGCGTGTCCTTTGAGTTCTTTCCACCCAAGACGGAAAAAATGGAAGCGACGCTGTGGGATTCCGTTGAGCGATTGGCGCCCCTCAATCCTGAGTTTTTCTCGGTCACCTAAGGCGCCGGCGGTTCAACTCGGGAACGTACCCATGAAATTGTTTCGCGAATTCAACGAGACACAAGGGTCAAAGCCGCGGCCCACTTAACCTGTGTTGGTGCCACCGCCGGTGAAATTGATGAAGTCGCTATCCAGTATTGGGAGGCGGGAATTCGACATGTCGTCGCGCTGCGCGGCGATCCGCCTCCTGGTGTCGATCGTTATTGCCCCCATGACGGCGGTTACGCCTACGCAGCGGATTTGGTCGCGGGCCTCAAACGTGTTGCCGATTTTGAGATCAGCGTTGCGGCCTATCCGGAATCCCATCCAGAGGCTGAGAGCGAGAAGGCCGATCTCGATAATCTTAAACGGAAAATCGACGCGGGCGCGACGCGCGCCATTACCCAGTTTTTCTTCGAGCCGGGTTATTTCCTGAGGTTTCGGGATCGCGCCCATGGCGCCGGTATTAGTGTCCCGATCGTGCCCGGAATATTGCCGGTGACCAATTTTTCACAGGTGACAAAGTTTGCCGGTATGTGCGGTGCCCGTTTGCCTGCCTGGATGGCAGAGATGTTTGATGGATTGGATAACGATCCGGACACCCGGAAACTGGTGGCGGCCACGGTGGCCGCACAGACCTGTCAGCTTTTGGCCGCGGAGGGTGTGCAGGATTTTCACTTTTATACGCTCAACCGCGCAGACCTTAGCTTTGCGATTTGCCGAATTCTGGGCATTCGACCACCCCATTCCAACGGCGGCGACGCGCCCGGAGATTCAAAATGACACCCCCGGACGATCTTCAAGCCACCCCGACCCTATCGCTGGACAAAAATATGACCAAGGAACATCCCCCGATGATGGACGACAAAACCGATCGGTTGCGAACGTTAATGATCGAGCGAATCCTTGTTCTTGATGGTGTGATGGGCACCATGGCGCAGGCCCTGGAGCTTGACGAAAAAGGGTACCGTGGGGAACGTTTTGCCGATTTCGGACGAGATCTTCGCGGCAATCACGACCTGTTGAACCTCACCCAACCTAAGATGATAGAGGAAATTCTTGTCGGCTATGCGGGGGCCGGCGCGGATATCATTTCCACGAATACGTTTAATGCCAATGCTATTTCCCAGGCCGATTACGGTCTTGAGGACATCGTCTATGAGATCAATCTGGAAGGGGCTCGAATTGCCCGTCGGGTCGCGGACCAGTGCAATGGCGACGGCTCGGGCCGGGAAGTTTTTGTGGCAGGAATATT
>JAQCKY010000373.1 GCA_027592155.1 Pseudomonadota bacterium | reverse complement strand
TTTTTGCGATCGGTAAGATGAAGGAAGCGCTTTTCTATGACTATTTCCGATAATGACATTCGTGCCCGCCTCGATAGCTGCTTGGTCGATGCGGAGTATCCGGAGCTGCCAAATTTCCAGCGGGGTAAGGTGCGCGACGCCTACCACTTGCCGGATGGCCGCCGTCTTCTGATCGCGACGGACCGGCAATCGGCCTTCGATAAAGTATTGGCGGCCGTCCCGCTCAAAGGGCAGGTGCTGACACAAACCGCGCGGTTCTGGTTTGACCAGACCGAGGATATTTGTCCCAACCATGTCATCGACTATCCCGATCCAAATGTTGCCGTCGTCAAGGACCTCAACATGTTACCGGTGGAGATGGTGGTTCGCGATTATCTGACGGGATCGACGGAGACCAGTATCTGGCCGATGTATGAACGGGGTGAGCGGCTGCTCTACGGCCATCAATTCCCGGATGGATTGAGGAAGAGCGAGAAGCTGCCAAAGACGATCCTGACGCCGACGACCAAGGCCGAGCAGGGGGAGCATGACGCCCCGATCACGGCCGAGGAAATCGTCGCGCAACGTCTGCTGACCCAGGCGCAATGGGATGAGTTGGCGGAAAAGAGCCTGGCAATTTTCGCGCGCGGGCGCGAAATCGCTGCAAAGAACGGGCTCATCCTCGTTGATACCAAATACGAATTTGGTCTGGATGAGGAAGGGCGGATCGTGTTGGCGGACGAGGTGCATACGCCGGATTCCAGCCGGTATTGGATCGCGGACAGCTATCCCGCGCGGCTCGAAGCGGGTGAAAACCCGGAAAGTTTGGACAAGGAGTTCCTTCGCCTCTGGATCGCCGCCCGATGCGATCCCTATAAGGATGAAATCCCTGAAATTCCCGCCGATACCCTGGTTGAATTCAGCGCAAAGTACATTGCTCTATTCGAAAGGGTTACCGGGCTGCCCTTCGATCTTTCCACCGACACGCGGCCGGTCAAGGATCGAATTCGGGCTGCCTTGGCAGAGGCGCTGCCGGATTATTTCACCCAAAAAGCCGGCGCGGCGTAGGAAAACGTGATAGTGGCCTTAGCCAAGAAACGGAAAGCGCCGGCAAAAGTTCGCCCCGCTAAATCGTTTGTCATCGATGTTCATACGCATATCCACGTTCCAGCCGTTAGTGAATTACTGGACAAGGTTAAGCCATCGGCGAAGGACCGTACCTTTTTTGGCACGGATAACCGGGCGACCGGCGGGTCGGGGCCCTTGTTGGCCGGGACCGATCCAAAGCGGCGTCTCCGGCATATGGACAAAACAGGTGTCGACATGCAGGTCGTCAGCGTCAACGGCTCGCCGCCGTTCTATTGGGCGGATGCTGCGCTGGGCGCCAAGATCAGCCGCGCGGCGAATGAGGGGGTTGCCGGTTATGTCGCGGCAAAGCCCGACCGGTTTGTCGGGCTCGGCATGGTGCCGCTGCAGTCTCCTGCCCGGGCCATCAAGGAATTGGAGTATGCGATGGGCCCTCTGGGCCTGAAGGGTGTTATCGGTCTCTCCAATGTCCGGGGGGCCGATCTGGGCGATCCTAAATTCTGGCCGTTCTGGGCAAAGGCGGAAGAGCTCGGCGCTGCGGTTCTTATTCATCCGCTGGGGTTCACCCATCCGGACCGCATGAAGAAGTTCCGAATCTACAATACCGTTGGCCAACCCTTGGAAGAAACTCTGGCGATGCTGTCGCTCATCCATGAAGGGGTGATGGATAAATTTCCCAAGGTGAAGATCGTCGTCGGTCATGGCGGCGGTTATCTGCCTTATTATGCGGGCCGATCCGACTCGACCTATCACCACCATCCCGGTATGCGCGGTGAGGCGAAACGGCCGCCGAGTGAGTATCTTAAACAATTCTATTTCGACAGCTGTGTGTTCGACCGGTCAATGACGGAATTCTTGGTCGGCAAAGCCGGCGCCGGCCACGTCATGCTGGGCACGGATTACCCGTTTCGCATCTGGGATGGTATCGGTACGGTTCGCGGCTCCCGAGTTTTGTCCAAGGAAAGCAAAGACAAGATTTTGTGGAAGAACGCCGCGCAGTTAATGAATATTCGCGTCTGAGGCGTACTATCCATTCACTTTTCCGAACTCTATCAGTTCGATGCGCACGCCGTCCGGTCCGTCAAAGAACAATTGACGGGCATTTTGGGATTCCATGATGTTGTGGTCATGGGCGATGCCGCATTGAATTAGTCTATCCTTCGATGCGTCGAAATCGTCGATGCGCAGTGCGATGTGGGCGACCCCATATGTTCCCGGCATCGGGGCGTTGCGTTCCGTCTTGGGCTCAAAAATGTGCAAGATGGGGTGATCCCCCGCATACATCCACTGCACCGTATTGCCGTTGGTCGGGGTCGGTCCGGCGGTCAGGCCGAGCACGTCGGTGTAAAAGGCAATTGCCGCCGGGAGGTCTTTTGTCGCAATTGCGGCGTGGTGGACGTCGAGAATGGCGGTCATGGTTCAGTTCCTTACAATACACCACGGCCATCGATCCGCCAGATATCGACGAGGCGATCGCTACGGACGCAATGATAGAAGTTGTGAAGGTTCACGGTTGGATCGCAATGGGGCGTGATCAGCCGGATCGGCGCGGCGAGACCGGGTTTCTCGGCGCCTTCGGGCAGCATGATCTGTCCGTGTTCATCGCCGAAACGCTCGTACCACGCACCTGTTAGGTCATTCTCCGCAATTTCGGGTTTGGGGCCATCGGTCGCGAAGCATTTATATCCGCCATCGATAGTGACAAAACCGTCGTGATTGTTGCTGACGACCGAGCATTGCACAAAAAGCGACGCGGCAAAGGGCGAGGCGGCGTTCGAGTGTAATTCTACGGCGTTGTATTCGACATCCATGAAGATATAGGACCCGGCTTGGTGTTCGGTAAACAGCCCGCGGGCGCAATCGAGAGCGTGGGTCCCCGTGCCGCCGCCGGTGACGATCTTCGGTGCCAGCCCATTTTGGGTCAGGTGTTTGACGGCGGCTTCGAGGCGTTCCATCTGGACGTTGTATTCCCGATCCCGGTCGGCATAGCTTTCGATGTGCTGGACCTTGCCGGAGTACCCTTGAATTCCGGCATAACGAAGGCCGGGCAGATCTTCGATCAGTTGTGCCAATGCGGCCGCATCGTCCTGGTTGGCGACACCGGTCCGATGCATGCCGACATCGAAATCGACGATGACGGGCAGGGGCTTTCGGCTTCGTGTCATGACGGCGGAGACCTCTTTCACGTTCTCCGGGTTATCGGCACAGATCATTAAGCCTTCGGCGCGATCATGAAGCGCGATAAGCCGATTGATCTTTGCCTCACCGACCACGGGGGAGGTGATGAGCACGCCCGGAACGCCTTCACCGGCGATGGCTTCCGCTTCCCGCAGGGTCGCACAACAAACGCCGAGCGCGCCCTGCTCAATTTGGCATTTGGCGATAGTGGCTGATTTATGGGTCTTGCCATGGGGGCGGAGGGCAATGCCGGCCGCGCCCAACTGTTCCATCATGCGGGCGAGATTGTCTTCGAAGACATCGAGATCCAGGATCAGGGACGGCGTCGCGAGATGCAGGCGGGCGTTTTCGGTCCCGATGAGATGTTCGTTTGGTCCCAAATTGGGGGCGCTATCCATCGGTTTATGTCCTCGGCAATTCTCGGATGACGTTTGCGTGGCCCAATACTATACCGATATAAATGAGTTCTGCCGACACCTGCTGTCGAGCGCAAAGATTTTAATCAAAGGGTAAATCCATGGATGTTAAAGGTCATGCCGCAGTCGTCACAGGCGGTGCATCGG
>JAQCKY010000372.1 GCA_027592155.1 Pseudomonadota bacterium | reverse complement strand
GAGAGCCGATGATCGGGAAGTCGGGCGATCCCGGCAAACTTATTGGACGGACAGCGCTGTCGCATTTGCAGGGGATCCATGTTGGAACTATATGCGAAATAGAGCATTCGGATTTCTATCATACCGATTGGTTGCGGTCTGAAAAGCCGTCATACAAAGGAAAGGGCCGCCCGCTCCGAAGAGCAAGGACGGCCCCGAATCGTCTATCGCGAATCTTACGAGGAGTAGTACATGTCGAACTCAACCGGATGGGGCGTGTGTTCGAGGTAGTACACTTCTTCCATTTTCAGATCGATGTAGCCGTCGATGAGGTCATCGGAGAAGACATTACCGGCCTTCAAGAAATCACGGTCGGCTGCGAGGGCGTCAAGAGCGTCGCGCAAAGATCTGCATACAGTCGGCACATCCTTGAGTTCTTCGGGCGGTAGATCATAGAGATCCTTATCCATCGGCTCACCTGGATCGATCTTATTGGCGATACCGTCAAGGCCGGCCATAAGCATTGCCGAGAAGGCGAGATAGGGATTGGCCGTCGCATCCGGGAAGCGAATTTCAACTCGCTTGCCGGACGGCGTAGCCGAATATGGAATTCGGCATGACGCGGAACGGTTACGCGCTGAATAAGCAAGCAACACAGGCGCCTCAAATCCAGGGATCAGACGTTTATAGCTGTTCGTCGATGGGTTCGAGAAGGCGTTAATCGCCTGTGCATGTTTGATGATGCCGCCGATGTAATGCAGCGCTGTATCGGATAGCTGTGCATATCCATCACCCGCAAATGCCGGTTTACCGTCTTTCCAGATCGACTGGTGGGTATGCATGCCCGTGCCGTTATCGCCCACGATCGGTTTGGGCATAAATGTCGCCGTTTTACCGTAGGTGTGAGCAATCATATGAACGACATATTTGTAGATTTGAACGTTGTCTGCCTCGCGGAGCAGCGTATCGAATTTGATACCCAGTTCATGTTGAGAAGGCGCCACCTCGTGATGATGCTTTTCCATGGTCAGACCCATTTCCTGCATCGTCGTGACCATCTCGGAGCGCATATCGGTCAGCGAGTCGACGGGCGGGACGGGGAAATATCCGCCCTTGACCACCGGGCGATGCCCCATATTACCGCCGGGGAATTCCGAGCCACTGTTATAAGGGCCTTCCTCGCTGTCGATGCTGTAGAAGGTGTTGTGCATACTAACGTCAAACCGCACGTCGTCGAATACAAAGAATTCAGGCTCTGGGCCGAAATAAGCGGTGTCGCCAATTCCGGTGCTTTTCAAATAGGCTTCTGCGCGCCGCGCTGTTGACCGGGGATCGCGGGAGTAGGGCTCGCCGGTCAGCGGATCGTGAACGTCACAGTAAAGGATAAGCGTCGGCTGGTTCGTAAACGGATCCATAACCGCCGTCGTTGGGTCGGGGATCAGCGACATGTCGGATTCATTGATGGCTTTCCAGCCTGCGATGGACGATCCGTCAAAGAAGATACCGTCGGTATAGGCCGCCTCGTCGATGGTATCCGGGACCTGCGTCATATGCTGCCATTTGCCGCGCGGATCGGTAAACCGAACATCGACCTGCTGGACATGATTTTCCTCGATGACTTTGGCGACGTCCTCAGGGGTTTTACAATTCAACGTCATTTTTTTTGATTCCTTTCAACTTAAACGGAAGATTTTGTTAAGGCATCCGCAGAGGGGATGCAGCATTCACGTGGTTGCCGGATCGGCAGATTAGATCGCCTCGGCGCCTCGCTCACCTGTCCGAATGCGGATTGCCTCTTCGATATTCGTAATGAAAATTTTTCCGTCGCCGATGCGACCGGTATAGGCAGCTTTCTGGATTGCTTCAACCGCGGCATCCAGCTGCGAGTCATCCACCACCACTTCGATTTTCACCTTCGGCAGAAAGTCGACGACATATTCAGCGCCGCGGTATAATTCCGTATGGCCTTTCTGCCGCCCAAATCCTTTTGCTTCCACCACGGTTATCCCTTGAAGACCAACGTCTTGGAGGGCCTCCTTAATCTCATCAAGCTTGAACGGCTTGATGATTGCCTCAATTTTTTTCATTTGGTTTAGCCGTTTTGCCACGCTGTTAACCTTGATCACTCTGTCGTTATGGTCTGCGACAACAAAGTGCTGATAAGGCATCGCACGACTCATGCCAAATAGAACCTGAAAAGTTAGTCCTTTAATTACAAGTGTTTAGTAGTAACATTTGGGCGCTGGCACGATCGACTTAATAATGGGCTGCACAATATATAAGCAGATGCCTAAAAAGCTGTCGGTTCGCCGAGGGTTAGGCACGTAAAACTTACGGGAATGTAATGACTCCAAAGGCTGTAATTTTCGATCTCGACGATACCTTGATCGGTATCTACCGCGCGCCCGAAGCCACGTGGCGGATTGCCGTCGCGGAAAACGCCGGCGACGTTAGGCAGTGCTCTGAACTGGCAATCCTCGCCGCAATCGATAAATGGCGTGAATGGCTGTGGGCAACCGAGGCGCGGCACAAGCAGTGGCGTGCCGAGCTCAAAAATGCCCGGCGCGAAATCGTCCGGCTGGCCTTCGACGAACTGGGACTTAAGGCACAATCAACGGCCCATCGGATCGCCGACCGCTATTCGGAAATTCGCGAACAGGACGCACAACTCCATCCCAATGCTCATGAAACCGTGCTGGCGTTCCGGGCATCGGGTATCGCGACGGCACTTCTGACCAACGGCGAAAGCGAAATTCAACGGGCAAAGATTGAGCGTTTCGAGCTGACGCCCTTGTTTGACCACATCCAGGTCGAAGGCGAAGCCGGCGTCGGCAAGCCCGAAGACGGCGCCTACGAATTGCTTCTGTCGAAACTATCGGTCTCTGGCGCGGAGGCCTGGATGGTGGGCGATATCCACGTCTTCCGGGGCTTTCTCTTTTGCAATGAAGCGAAAATCAATGGAGATGCGGTTAGCATCCTTTAGCTTTTGCGTCGCATGGATCAGAAAAGGGTCCGTGAGCATGATATCGCCGTTTCGAAATCTGGCATCATAGTCTCGTGCGTTGATGCTGAGGGCGCGACCTTCATCGAAATCCTCTAGAGGTCCCCGGAATTTTTTTGGGAAATCGACCGGCTCAACCCAATGAACTCCGACATTTTGGGTGTCACCGAGAACCGGCAGGAATACCATGATGGCGTCGGCGGGCTCACCGGCCCACATATCGCTGTGATATTTGGTCGAGGCGCGAGGCCTGGAATCGATTGCGGCGGATGGGGTTCCATTGACCAGCCGGACATTGATTGGCGCAAATATGGTTTCCACATGCTCATGCAATCCGGCCTCTTCGAAAATCTTCACGACTTCGGCATGGACATGATTATAGGCGAGATAGGTTTCCCGTTTGGGCAGGACAAGACCGTTCGGTGTTACGTTCGGCAATGCGCCGATGAGGTCGGCTTGTTCTTCTAGAATATTGTCGGAGATCGGAATAGGGCGGTCAGGCCAATTCGCTCCCAAGGTCACGTAAAGGTATAGATTGACCGCGTCCCTGAGTCGTTGTGCGGATCCGGCGGGGAGTGGCCCGCCCCGCAGCAAGGGATGCCGTTGGGTTGTTTCGATGTCCTTCGCGATTTCGGCGAGTCTGTCGGCGCGCTCTGGGAAACTGGTTCCCGGGAGATCTATGCTGTCTCTCATAGGGGAACGAAGTACCAGACCCGATTATCCGATCGCCAGGGAAAATATTCGTTAATGGGCAATGCAAAAGGATGCACGACGTCGTCTTGACGGGCTAAGTCGGGCGGTCTACACAGTTCCCCTTCAATGGCGG
>JAQCKY010000371.1 GCA_027592155.1 Pseudomonadota bacterium | reverse complement strand
GACGCAACATTCGCCCCACCGGTTGACGGATGATCCAAAATGGCATCCAAAAATTCTTCGTGAGAAGCCCAGGGATAATAGTCCTCCACGCCGAGCCGCTCTGACAGTCCCTTGAAAACATCTTGGATCGGACGCGCTTGCCCTGCAGGCTCGAGACCTTTTTCGCACAGATATATATGCGTATGGGTGCTCTTGGCACCGAGATCCTCAAGCCAGGCGGTGGCCGGTAAAACGATATCGGCGAAGCGCCGCGCCGTCTCGGTCATAAACAACTCATGGGTGACCACAAGCTCCAAGCGGCCGAGCGCCCGCGCAACTTGCTCGCTGTCGGCGTAAGAGGACATCATGTTGGAACCGAAGATCAACATCGCCTTGACGCGCCCGTCGTTCAGGGCGGCGGTGATCTCCGACATCTGATTGGGAATATAGTTGCCGGCGGGCCGCTTGTCGGCCGCCACGACATGGTTGAGGCCGGCTCCTTGAGCGGTGGTGCCGTGGCGAGGGCCGAACCCGCCGCCTGGGATGCCTAGATTGCCGGTCAACGCCGGGAGGCAAGTGATGGCGCGCGTGGCCCGCCAGCCGTTGCTGCCTTTGAGGATGGAACTGCCGCCGAGGTGAATCATTGCCGGCTTGGTCGTCGCGTAATCGCGGGCCAGTTCGACAATCCGGGATGCGTCGATGCCGGTGATCTCCGCCACCCGTTCGGGCGGATAGTTCCCGACCTCATCGGAAAGCTCATCGAAGCCAACGGTGTGATCAACGATGAAGTCAGCATCGTGAAGGCCCTCTTTGATGATGACGTGCATCAAACCCAGCGCGAGGGCGCTATCGGTGCCGGGGTGAATGATGAACGACTGATCCGCCTGGGCCATCGCCTCGGTTTCTCGGACATCAATGACGACGAGTTTGGCGCCACGCTTTTTGGCCTGCATGATGAAACGGGTGGTGGTCGGCTGGCTCGCAAAGTTGGCGGCCCACATCAGGATCATCTCGGCATTAGCCGCCATATCCATTTTGGTATTGGTGTGCAGGACGCCGGTCAACCCCGCACCAAAGCCACCGAGCCCCCAGCAAATCATTGCCCCGGTCCAGGTCTGGCAGCCATAGAGATTGGCAAAGCGACCGACCATTTGAGGGGCGGCATAGACCCCGTATCCGTTGGAAAGAATCCCGTGTCCGGCCCACAGACCGGTCTCGTCGGGGCGCAGAGACTCCATCTTATCGGCAATCCGGTCGAGGGCTTCATCCCAGGTCGCCTCGCGCCAGGCATCGTCGTCACGGCGGTCGCGCATCATTGGTGTCACCACACGTTTGGGATTGCCGATGATTTCCTTGGACGCCTGTCCGCGGATACATAAGAAGCCCTGGCTATCTGGATTGTCGGGATCACCTTTGACGGAAATTAGTTTGCCGTCTTCCACCTCGACCAGCATGCCGCATTGGGTGGGGTGACAGTTCATCGGACACATGGTCCGGATGGTCTTGGTTTTCACGTCAGTCATGTTTGCACCTTTCTCTCGAAATAGTCTGACCTTCGCGGTGGGGATGATCAACCAATGACGAGACTAAAACACCTCAGGCCACATCCGTGCGTTATGATAGACACGCAGTATATCGATGTCCTCCTCACGGATGCGGTAGGGCACGACAAATGGCGCGTTGGCGATTACGAGTTCACGGGTTCCATAGACGCGCCCCGCTCGCCCAACGCTGGGATTGCTAGGCAATTGCGTGCTTACGGCTGTCACGATCCGGGTGACAAGCCGTTTTGCAGCATCAGGATTGTCCTGGGAGATGTAGGCGCGGATATCTCTGAGATCTTGCAACGCCTCAGGCGACCAATTGAGAGTCATACGGCCTTTGGTGTCGGTAGCTCGTCATCGGTGTCCCAAGATGCGATCCATGTTTCAACCTCGTCATGCGCTACACCGAAACCTTGGTCGAGAGAGGTCAGGGCTTTCTTAATTCCCTCAATTTGGCGTTCCTCAAGTTCTATAAATGCCGCAATACCCTCCGCAGCCAATGAGGATTTGCTGCGTTTGGTCTCCTCCGCCAGGTCCTCAAGCCGATTCTTCACCGATTGGGAAACTCGAACGGTAATCGTTGTACTGTCGTCCATGTCATCTCATCGCTATTCTGTTTCTGTGTACATTGTACACATTCTGAGACACTTGGCGAGCCTTGGTTAGTCCGATTAGCCTTGATTCTTTATAGTTAACTGCCGGATGTACAAAGCCTGGGAGGACGCGATACCAATTTTGAAACGGCCCGATGCCGAAATTCGTTACGAGGAATATGGTTCGGGATATCCGATTTTGATCTACGCCGCGGGGGCGATGCGGTCTTGCATAGACATGTGGCCGCAGCCGGAGGCGGCGGGGCGGCCCCGGCCGTAAGTGGATTGGCGACATGAGCTGTCCGACCGTTACCGGGTTGTCGCCATGGATCAGCGGAATGCCGGTCAGTCGCGCGGGGAGATCGCGCCGGATCATGGTTGGCACACCTATGCCGCCGATCATGTCGCGCTGATGGATCATTTAGGCATCGATAAATTCCACGTGTTGGGTATCTGCATCGGTGGCAGCTTTTGTCTGAAGGCGATCGAGACGGCGCCCGGCCGGGTGACGGCGGCGGTTCTGCAAAACCCGGTTGGTTTAAACCCTGACCATCCGAACCATTTTCAGGACGGCTATGCGGAATGGACGGAAGAGATTTGCGCGCAGCGGCCGGATCTGGATCGAGCTGCGGTAGAGGCGATGGGGCGGAATATGTGGGGCGGTGAGTTTGTATTCTCCGTCAGTCGGGAGTTCGTCCGGGGTTTGGATCTGCCGGCGCTTGTTCTGCCGGGCAATGATACGCCCCATCCCGCGGTGATTGGGAGGGAGGTTGCCGACATCTTGCCGGGTGCCGAAAGGCTGATGGATTGGAAGGGACCTGATCATATTGAGGCGCAGCGTAGCGGCGTAAATGACTTTCTGGACCGAAATACGCGACGATAAGGGGCCGAAGTCTCTGACTCTGCTTCAAGAAGGTTAAAATAAATATTACGGCGTCGATGTTTGAGAGCGATTTCAGGCGATTTTCCAATTAAATGGTGATAAATTAGTGGCGGAAATCCGGGAATCTTGCCTCAAGAATCAAATGAAGCTATAATTTTCGAGAAATATCGTTTTAGGCATTTGACAATATCAGCACGATTGCCTACAACCCGGCTCCTCGGGCGCGGTCTTCCGCGTCCAAGTTGTCTGCGGCCCACGCTTTGGGTCACAAACATTGCTCTTTTTCATTGTTGATTGAAGAAGGGATGCGCAGGCGGCGGCTTGTTGTCATACAGACATATGGACTGTCCGTCTCGCGCATTCTGGATAAACGTATAACGATTCATACGTATATCCGTCTTGTGCGAGACAGGACATCTTCCAAGTACTTCTCGGTCTGATTGATCGTTGTGATTTATCACTTGTGATTTATTGCAGAGGTTTTTCAGAACCCGTGAATTTAACTTGAGAGTTTGATCCTGGCTCAGAGCGAACGCTGGCGGCATGCTTAACACATGCAAGTCGAACGAGGGCCCGAAGCTTGCTTCGGGTACCCTAGTGGCGGACGGGTGAGTAACGCGTGGGAATTTACCATACAGTGGGGAATAACAGTTGGAAACGACTGCTAATACCGCATACGCCCTTCGGGGGAAAGGCTTCGGCCGCTGTTTGAGAATCCCGCGTCCGATTAGCTAGTTGGTAGGGTAACGGCCTACCAAGGCGACGATCGGTAGCTGGTCTGAGAGGATGATCAGCCACACTGGGACTGA
>JAQCKY010000370.1 GCA_027592155.1 Pseudomonadota bacterium | reverse complement strand
CTGACCATCATCCTGGTCGCCTATATCATTACCATGCCGTTCAGCCTGAAATCCTTCCGAACTCAGAAGGCGGAAGCTGATGCGCTTCAACCAAACGCAGAGCTACCGGAGGACGGCACCAACCAGCCCCCCGATACCCCTTAATTTTAAAGCCGTTAGGTTTCGATGCCCAGCAGCGCCGCGGCGTTCAGACCGCAAACTGCGGCGCAGTCATGCTCGCTGAGACCATCGACCCGGTTCAGCAGCCCAACCGGATCATCTTCTCCCATATCATACGGATAATCCGTCCCGAGCAGAATGTGATCGGCACCGTATTTCTCGATCAAAAAGCCCAGCTGATCGGGCTCAAAAACCATGGTGTCGAAATACAGCTTCTTAAGATAGGTCGTGGGCGGATGGGGCAAGCCATGGCTCACATCTTCGCGGGCATGATAGGCGTGATCCATCCGGCCGGCATAGGCGGGAAGATAACCACCGCCATGGGCGACTACGATTTTGAGCCCGGAATGCCGCTCCAACACGCCGCCGAAAATGAGTTGGCTAATTCCCAGCGTCGATTCCAACGGATGCCCGATCAGGTTCATAAAATAATGATCCTGGAACCGTTGCGGCTGAGTGAAACCTGACGGATGGATGAAGATAAGAATGTCGAGTTCCTCAGCCTTGGCAAAGAACTTGTCATACTTATCGGCTGAAAGCTCGGTACCGGCGATCTGCGTGCTGATTTCAACGCCGCGCATCCCCAGATCCTTTACGCAACGTTCCAGTTCCGCCGTCGCCATATCCGCGTCCTGCATGGGCACGCATCCGAGCCCGACCAGCCTGTCCGGATGCGCGGCGACCGCCTCCGCCATCTCATCGTTAATCACCCGGTGGGCGGCCCGCGCGATTTCGGGGTCCGCCCAATAATAATACTGATAGGGCGCAATCGAGATCGCTTGGATATCGACGCCCATGGCATCCATGTCGGCGAACCGTTCTTCCAAGGACTGCATTTTTGGCGCGATTGCTTTCAACTGCGCCGCATTGACCTTGCGGGATATATCATTGCCATAGTCCAGAGAGCCAATGCCTGCCTTTTTGGACTCGTCCGCCATCATATCCTTGGCCGGCGCGCACTCCCGGTGACAATGAATATCCACGACAAGCGAGGTTTTACCGTTAGAAACTGTTTTCCCCGCGCGCGGTGAATCGGCAGGTGCATGGGTGGCGCATTTGTAGAACATATGTCGTAACTCTCCCTGAATTGATCGCCTATATGACATGAAATTTGGAGTGTCGCCAATCTCTCCTTCCGGCGCTATGATTGCTTCACAATAAAAACGCTGGCTGCACGACAGGAGCTCCCATGGAAGGTACCCTCGCCGCCGATACTGATCGTATGTCGATCCCATCACCCCAAGAATTGGTTGGGCGGGCTCGCGACATGATCCCAGATCTTTTGGAACGGGCGCAGGAATGCGAAGACCTTGCCCATGTCCCGGACCCGACGATCGCTGAAATTAAGGAAAAAGGCCTGATCAGGGTCTGCATGCCCAAGAAATATGGCGGCTACGAATATGGCTGGGACGTTCTCGTCCAAATTTGCGCGGAACTGGCTAAGGGATGTGCCTCGACGGCGTGGGTCTACGCAGTGTATTCCGAGCACGCCAATACCGTCGCCGGGTTTTCCGATGAAGCTCAAAACGATGTGTGGAAAGACGGTCCCGACGTTTGCATCTCATCCGGCGGCAATACCGGCACGCCGGAATCGATCGCCAATAAATGTACCCTGACGCCGGTCGACGGCGGGTATTCCCTGACCGGCTGGGCAACCTTTTCCAGCGGATGTCACCATGCCGACTGGATCGCCAACAATTGCACATTGGCGGATGGCAGCGATATCATACACATCCTGGTGCGGGCCAGCGAAGGCACCATCATGGAAAACTGGGACACATTCGCCTTGCGGGGCACCGGCAGTAACTACGTTGCCTTTAAAGACGCTTTCATTCCGGAATATCGAACCTTCCCATCCGCTGATGGCCTGGACGGCACAACGCCGGGCTCCAAGCTCTATGACCATCCGGTGTTTCGGCTGCCGCGGATCATCATCACCCCCTACTCGCTAGTTTCCGTATCCGTGGGGGTTGCGCTCGGTGCGGTCGAGCAATTTGTCGAGGCCATGAAGACCCGGATTAACCGTGCCGGTGAAGGCATTGCCCAGTTTCAAAGCATCCACCTTCGCATCGCCGAATCGGCCGCCGAAGCGAGGGCGGCCGAATCCCTGATGTTGCGGAATATCCGGGAATCGGAAGAAATTCTCGCCCGGGGCGAACGCCTATCGGACGAACTGCGCATCCGAAATAAACGCGACATGGCAATGTGTTGCACGCTGTCGCAGCGGGCCGTCGATCGCCTGTTTTATGCCTGGGGCGGAAACGGACTGTATGTCTCAAACGACATTCAGCGTAAACTGCGCGACGTAAAAGCGGCGGGCGCGCACCATCAAACCAATTGGGACATCTATATGACCGCCTATGGACGCAAAGTTTTAGGCATGGATGTTCCGGGAGTCCGCTTCTAAGCGGAGAATGAGGAGGACAAAATTATGGATAGTGTTGCACAAGACCTGAGAGATAAACCGTCACTCAAGGAATCCGTCAGCGAGCAAGAGTGGGAGACGCGGGTCAACCTTGCGGCCGCTTATCGCTTGGCCGTCCTCGAAGGTTGGGGAAATCATATCTTCAATCACATCGTCGCACGCCTGCCTGAAGAGCCGGACCATTTTCTCGTTAAAGCCCATGAGCTGATGTATGACGAAGTCACGGCGTCAAATCTGGTCAAAGTGCCGATTGGCGACGACACCGTCGACGAAAAATCCCATCACGTTAATCGGGTTGGGTTCGTCACTCACCGAGGCATCTTACGCGCCCGGCCGGATCTCGGATGTTCGCTACATATCCATACCGCCGAGGGTGTCGCCATGTCGGCCCATCCCAAGGGGTTGCTGCCGATGTCACAGAACGCCCTGTCGTTCTATAACCGGATTTCTTATTTCGATTACGGCGGCGCGCCCGAGGGCGCCGATGAAGGCGATCATCTCGGCAATTGTCTCGGCGACAATTACGCCATGATTCTTCGTAATCACGGGCTGATCACGACCGGCACCTCGATCCGGGAAGCCTTCGCCCGCATGAAGAACCTGATGATGGCCTGTAAGACCCAATTAATGCTGGAAGCGACCGGAAATGAACCAATTCTACCGCCGGAGGAGATCTGCCAAATTGCGTCGGATCGGACTCATTCCCACATGGGCGGAAGGGGCACCGCCGATTGGCCGGCATATTTACGACTTCTTGACCGAATTGATTCATCCTACCGAACTTAACGTGGCGATTTGGTGGTAGCCCCAATGGTGGATAACGATGGCTGACGAAGATAGCGACGAGCTGGGTCTCGACGATCTATCTGCTCAACTTGAGCCTGAGCCGCCAGGCCCTGGTCCTGGGGAAGCGCCCAGTAGCGGTGAAACGGCCGATAACGGCGCGGCTCTATCTGTGTCACCCGTGGATGATCGCAGAAAGGCGCTTTATGACGTCTCCATCGATGTCGTGGCTATATTAGGAACCGCCGAGTTGCAGGTCTCCCAGATCCTAAAACTAGGTAGGGGCGCCGTCGTTGAATTAGAGAGAATGATTGGTGAGCCCGTGGAATTGCGGGCCAACAACCGTCTGGTTGCCTTTGGGGAGGTGGTGGTGATCGAAGACCGGCTGGCTGTCAAACTAACGGACATTGCGCGGAGCGACGTTCACCGCGAGTAATGCTTGCGC
>JAQCKY010000369.1 GCA_027592155.1 Pseudomonadota bacterium | reverse complement strand
AGGCGCTCCGCCAGGCCTATGGTTGCGGAAACTAGGCTTATTACACCGCCGATCTCTTTCGCCTTGCGATCGTTGTCCTCTTCCCGGCGGCCGCGCTCTGGCTACCCACATTGATGTTCAATTGACCTGAAACGGGATCGATTCTCGCAATAAAAAAGGGCGCTGAGCCAAATCGCTCAGCGCCCTTTATAATTTCCGCAGCCTAGCTCGGCATTGGCAGTACGTTCCAGACGACTTCCGGTTCGTAACCGGCATCGGTAAAGATATTGCCGACGGGGCACCGGTCCTCGGAAATCTGCTGAAGACGCTCCAGGCGCTTCGGCGGCTCGTCGGTCTCAATATCGATGATCATCTTAGCACCGGTGAACCGCATGACGCGCTCATCTTTGCCTTCAATGCCTACGACGCGGTCTGTCGTGGTCTCGGCTTTAATGTTGATGGCGCCGTGGTTGAAGCGCATGGCCTCCGCGACTTTGACGATCTGCACGGTCTGGCAAGCCGCGAGAGATGCGGTGAAGTGCATCAGCGGTGAGGCTGCGGTACCCGTACCGCCGCGCTCGGGGGGCTCGTCGGTAATAATCGTTTGGCCGTCCATAGTTTTGACGGTGCATAGAACAGCCTCTTTGCGGCTGGATTCGACGGTTCGTACTTGGGCGAGACTCGGTTCTTTCTCTCTCACTGTAGCCATTTTACGTCCTCCTAGTGGGGATGGTGCCACACCATGTGGCGCTATGGACAGAATATGCCGGTTCCATGCCACGAGGTCCACCGTCAGGTTTGAACAGCCAACTTGGTTGACGCCCTAGTCGGTTTCTTTCCAGCGATAAACCGATTTCGTATCGATTCCGATCAAATCCAACGCCCTCCCGATGGTCTGATTGACGATGTCGTCGATCGTTTTAGGACGGTGATAGAAGGCTGGAACGGGAGGAACAATAGAGCAGCCGTATTGGGTGGCGCGCTGCATGAGCTCCAAATGGCCGAGATGAAGCGGCGTTTCCCTGACCAGCAAAATTACCGGCCGCCGTTCTTTCAGACAGACATCCGCGGATCGAGTAATGAGATTATCGTTGTATGAGTTCGCGATGCCGGACAGCGTTTTAATCGAACAGGGGGCAACAAGCATGCCGTCAGTGCGGAACGATCCGCTCGAAGTGGCCGCCCCGATATCCTTGTAGCTGTAAACGACGTCTGCCAGGTCTTTGATTTCGTCCAGCGTCATATCGGTTTCAGCGGCAACGGTCTGTGCGGTGGCCGGTGAAAAGACCAGGTGAGTTTCAACGTCGCCGACCGACCGCAACATTTCCAGCGCGCGAATGCCGTAGATCACGCCCGATGCGCCGGACATGCCGATGATTATTCTTCTCTTGTCCGACATTCTTGAGACCTCCCAAACGATCGCTACCATATGGCGATGATCCGACAGGATCAATCTCGATTGGAAAGATACCGCTCGTCGAACTCCTACCTGCGGTTGAGCTTTCTTGACATGCCTTAATCCTTGCGGCATATGGCCGGAAAGCGCCAAATAACGCTTCGGAAGGTATGAGCCACAAAAAGGGAAGGAGAATTCCGCATGGGCGAAGTTACGGAAACGCTTAAAAATCCACTCAGCATGTTCGACGTAAAAGGCAAGACGGCGATCGTTACCGGCGCGTCGGGTGCGTTCGGACGCGGTGTCTCGATAACACTGGCTTCCCTTGGCGCCAATGTCGTCATGGTATCCGGGAACAAGGAAGAACTTGAAGCTGCGGCGGAGGACGCCCGCAGTGCCGGTGGTAACGTCGTCACGGTAAACCTCCGCCCCGATAGTCTCGAAGACGCTCAGGCCATGCTTAAAGCCGGCCTTGACGCGTTCGGCAGTGTCGAAATGCTGGCCGTCGGCTCAGGCTACAACAAAGCCGGTTTCATCCATGAGATGGAATATGAGGATTGGCAGGCGGTGATGGATGCCAATGTCCGCGGCGAGTGGTTCATGGCAAAGGTCCTCGGCGGCTATTGGATCGAAAACGAGATCAAAGGCAAGATGCTGATGATGTCATCGGTACGCGGCCGGCACGGTAATATTTCCGGCTACACGGGATACTGCACCTCCAAGGGTGCGACCGACGCGCTGACCCGGGTGTTGGCAACGGAATGGGCGAAATACGGCATCACGGTGAACTCAATCGCACCGACGGTCTTTCGCTCCAACCTAACGGCTTGGATGTATGGCGACGACGAATTGGGCCAAGCAACCAAAAAGCGTTCGCTTTCCCGGATTCCCCTTGGCCGCCTGGGCGAGGTCGAAGACTTGATGGGCATGGCCCTATACCTCCTGTCTCCGGCATCGAATTTTTGCACCGGGCAGGTCATGTATGTTGACGGCGGATTTACCGCTGGGTAGCGGCTGCTGGATTGCAAATGACTTTTAACAAAATTGCCGTCCTAGGCGCCGGCCTCATGGGCCATGGCATTGCGCAGGTCTTTGCCGCCGGCGGCAAGTCCGTCGCCATCTACGATCCCGATGGGGAGGTATTGGCTGCGGCGCCGGCGCGAATTCGAGAGATTTTCGAATTACTGGAACTCGATGCAAGCGGCGTCGATCGCGTCGAGCTTCATGGCGACCTCGGCGAGGCCGTCGGCGATGCCGATATTGTCTTTGAGGCGGTTCCGGAAAATTTGAATCTCAAACGCAAGATCTTCGCTGACCTCATGGCGCTGACCAAACCCGAGGCTATCTTGGCGAGCAATACATCCGGGTTGCCGATTGGCGATATCGGTGCCGAGTTGGAGGATGCCAGCCGCCTGATCGGCACTCATTTTTGGAACCCTCCCCATCTGGTACCTTTGGTTGAGGTTATCCAAGCCGAGCGAACCAACCCGGCCATCGTTGAGCCGACAATTGAATTGTTGCGGTCGGTCGGCAAGACGGCTGTTCATGCCAAAAAAGACGTGCCGGGATTTATCGGCAACCGTATGCAGCATGCGCTCAAGCGGGAAGCAATCGCGCTCGTTGAAAACGGCATCTGCGATGCGGAAACCGTTGATCTGGTGGTCAAGGAAGGCTTCGGGATGCGGCTGTCGGTTATGGGCCCCCTCGAGAACTCCGATCTGGTCGGCGTAGACCTTACCTTGGCGATCCACGAAACGCTGTTGGCCGATCTTGACCGTTCTACCGCCCCGCAAAAACTATTACGCGAGACCGTCGACGCGGGCCATCTCGGGATGAATGTCGGGAAGGGGTTCAGGGATTGGACACCGGAACAGGCGGATGCCGCACGGAAACGGATGCGGGACCACCTTGTCAATTACGCCCGGGCTCGGTTAAAGAGTAGCTAGCGTTCCGGCTCCGCTTTTTTGCCACGGCTGGATGCAGCGAGAGGTAACTGACCTTGTCATCCTACGAGCGGCTCTTCGCGCCGATCATCCAGAAGCTTGATCCTGAAACGGCGCATGACGCGGCGATCGGGTACCTGCGTTATAACCCCTTTGGCCGCGATGTTGTCATCAACGATCCCGGCTTAAGTCAGACCATCTGGGGGCTTGAATTTGCACATCCCGTCGGATTGGCGGCGGGCTTCGATAAAAACGCAGAGGTGCCCGACGCTGTCTTGCGGCGAGGTGCCGCCTTTGTTGAGGTCGGCACGGTCACTCCCAAAGCTCAGCCCGGTAACGACAAACCGCGGATGTTTCGCCTTACAGAGGACGCCGCCGTCATCAACCGTTTGGGGTTTAACAATGGCGGCCTGGACGCGTACACGAACCGGCTTCGTCGTCGGCGGGAAAACGGGCGGGCGGGGATCGTCGGCGCAAATGTCGGGAAGAACAAGACAAGCACCGATGCCGTGG
>JAQCKY010000368.1 GCA_027592155.1 Pseudomonadota bacterium | reverse complement strand
GGCGTTGAGTACGCTTTGTAAATTACCCTTTGCACCGGGGCCATAGATCAGGGGAGGCCGGATGATAACGGTTTCCATCGCGGTGCCCGAAGCGATCTCGCACAGTGCCGTCTCTGCGTCCCGCTTAGATATCCCATAGGCATCTTCCGGACGCGGCTCATCGGTCTCCCGATAGGCCTCCTCATCGGTACGTTCACCGTTCACCTTGATGCTGCTCAGGAAAATGAAACGCTTCACCCCAGCTTTTGCCGCCTCCGCTGCGAGATGCTGGGTGCCCTTGACATTAACACGGTGAAATTCTGCCGCCGGGTCGTTATGCCCATCTCTCATAACGTGGGCGCGCCCGGCGAGATGGATAACGATCTCCGCACCTGCCAACGCTCGGGACCAATCGGTATTGGGGCCGATATCGTCGATCACGTTGAGCGGAATATTACCGGGCCCGGCGCGCAGATTTGGATCGCGGGTCGTTCCGGTCAAGAGGTGGTCTTCTCGTCGAAGTACGGGACAGAGCGTTTGCCCGACAAATCCCGTTGCACCGGTTACAAGAATGCGAGCCATGTTCAGGCGGTGCTCGCGAGTGCTTTTTTGTACGCGGCAATCATTTGCTCAGCTTGCTCTTCCCGTGAATAAGCGGGTGCGGCAGAAAAAGCGGCGTCCGCGTAACGTTTGGTCAAATCCTGATCTGCATAGAGTGTCCGGGCGGCACGGGCCAGCGCCTCCGGATCCTCGGCGGGAATACAAAGACCGGCGTGCCGGGCTTCGACGATCTCCGTCGCCTCCCCGGGCGGTGCGGCGAGCAAGATCGGGCGACCCATCGCCATGGCTTCAAAAATCTTTGATGGAATGACGCCGGCGAAGACGGGTGAATTTTTGAGGTGAACCAAGGCGACGTCGCAAAGGCTCCAGATTGCCGGCATCCGGCTTTTGGGTTGTGCCGGTTGAAAGATGACGTTGTCGAGATTCCTTGCCTGAGCCTCTGCGACCAAGCTCTCGCGCTCGGCACCGGCCCCAACAAGCAAAAAACACAGCGACGGCTCATCCCGGAGTCGTTCCGCCGCGTTCAAAACATTTCCCAGCGCATGGGCCATGCCGTGGGTTCCGACATAGCCGATGACAAATTTACCCTCCAAACCCCATTCACGGGCCAAGGCCTCATCGCGGGCGCGCGGCCCATAACGGCTGATATCGACGCCATTGATCACGACATCGATTTTGCCGCCGTCGATCCCCCGGGATATCAGGTTCTCCCGGAACGAATTGGTAAGCGAGACAACCGCGGCGGAGCGCCGGTATAGGAACAGTTCGAGCTTTTCCATCATCCCAATCGCCCGGCCTTTTTTCATGGCGCCAACGGCTGTGATGGAAATGGGCCATAAATCGCCGAGCTCAAATACGAAGGGGAGACGGCGTACCGCGCCCACAGCCCATCCTGCGATCGCGGCAAAAAATTGAGGCGATGTCGCGGTGACCAGATCGGGGCGCGGCTGCCGGAGGGCAGCGAAAAAACCGGTTACCATGAAGCTGAGAAAATCGAGAACCCGGCGCGCAACACCTTGGTTGGCGGCGATGTAAGTTTTAACCCGGACGACGCGGATACCATCCATGTCTTCGGTCTGGTACCAGCGATTTCGGTATCCTTCATAGAGCTTGCCGCCTGGGAAATTCGGCGCGCAAGTGATGATGGTCACCCCATGGCCCGCTTTCACCCAATGGACCGCGCGCTCATAGACCCGCGTTGCGGCCGCGTTGGTCTCGGGCGGAAAGTTCTCGGTTAGAAAGAGGATGCGCATGGGGGCTGGGGCAAGGGTCTTTACCCGGCGCGCGCGGTCTCAAAGAATTCCGAACAGGAATCAGAGAATTTCTGGCTCGCGTCACAGACCTGTTTTGAAAGCTTCGCCGCCTGATCGGGCAGGATCAAAGTCACCTTACCGCTGCCGGTATTCTTTTTGTCCTTGGACAAGGCCGTGAGGAAAGGCTCGAACGGAACGTTGAGGTCTTCATATCCGCGATAGTTAGCGCGCAGCGTTGGGTGCATCCGCTCGAAGGTATCCCGGCTGCCGATCCCCAGTTTATCGGAGATGAAGTTAGCCATATCCATCCCCATGGTGACCCCAATGCCGTGGGGAATGCCAAAGTTCGTCGCAGCCTCGATGGCATGGCCGAATGAATGACCGTAATTGAAAATATTGCGGGCGCCCTTATCGAACTCGTCGCTCTCGATATAGGGGAGCTTGATGGTTAGAGCGCGACGGATATAGCGCGCCATCACTGAGGAATCCGTAAACAGTTGCTTGTAATCAGCGGCGATATCCTGGAATGCCCCCGGCCCTTCGATGGCGTGGACTTTTAGAATCTCGCCGACACCGGATCGCAGGTCTTTCTCATTGAGCGTGGCGAGAAAATCCGTGGCGATGAACACTTCATTGGGCGGCGTGAAGGTCCCGACAATGTTTTTTGCGTTTCCGGCATTGATCGAGCTTTTAGACCCGATGCAGGAATCCGCCTGGGACAGCAGCGTCGTGGGATAGAGTTTCCAGTCCATACCGCGCATCAACGTGGCGGCCAGAAAACAGGTAATGTCTTGAATGATGCCACCGCCGATGGCGACCAAGGTGTGATCCCGGCGTACACCATGGGAGGTGAGATGCATCACGTAGTCCGGCATCCGGTCCAGGGATTTATTGGTCTCGGTCGCGTCGATCCTGAGAACGGATGCTGCGTTTAGGACATTGCCCAGCCGATCCCCGTAAAGCGCGGCGACATTATTATCGATGATGTAGTGTTCATCGTCGCCGACATTAGCGTCGAGCGCGGCGATGGCGTCCTCGTCGAAATGGACCGTGTAGGGCCCTTTGTGCGATTGAATAATCATCGTTTCATGTGTCTCAGACACGGGTCAAACCTCCATCGACGGCAATATTCTGCCCGCTGATAAATGTGTTCTCAGGGCCGGCCAGCCAGGCAACGGCGGCCGCAACCTCTTCGGGCTGCCCAAGTCGTCCGGCCGGGACGGCAGCCAGCAATTCGGCGAGCTGTTCGTCGCTCAAGACGCTGCGCGTCATTTCGGTTTCAATCGGGCCCGGCGAGACGCAGTTGGCTAGGATACCCCATTTGGTCACTTCGGCGGCCAGGGCGGCTGTCATACCCTGCAGGCCATATTTGCTGGTCGCATAAGAGGCCCGCAGTTCCTTGCCGATCTTTCCCCAGACCGAGCTGACATTCACGATTCGTCCCCCGCCCTTTTGTTTCATTGGCTCGATCACGGCGCGGCACAGGAGAAACGGTACGGTCGTATTCAGCCGCTGGATCGTTTCGAAGTCTCCGGTCTTAATATCCGCGAAAGGACCGATTTTATTGATGCCGGCACAGTTTACTAAGATGTCCGGTCCTCGCTCCGCGACCTCCGCGGCAAAGGCGTCTGTCGCGGCGCCATCCATGAAGTCCACCGCCCGGTAGCGACAGCCCTCCGGTGCGGAACCCTCCATTTTACTGCCCGTGCCGATCACGGTTGCGCCGTCCGCGTGCAGACGCGTGGCAATGGCCTTTCCGATGCCGCGGCTGGCACCGGTAACGACGGCCAATTTGCCGGAGAGAGGGTCGGTCATAAAAATGCTTCCAAGCCGCAATCGGGGGCATCAAGCATCCGCGCTTCGACATGCACCCGCACGATCATTTCCAACATGAGCAAACAATATATGCGATACCCGTGCCGGTCCGGTTCCGCCAGCAATTTATCAATTCCCGCTGCGGTCCACCAGCCACGCTCCAGCGTTTGGGGGCGGGTCAGCAGCTTTCGAGCGGTGTCGCCGAGGCCCGATCTGATCCAGCTGGGTACCGGA
>JAQCKY010000367.1 GCA_027592155.1 Pseudomonadota bacterium | reverse complement strand
ATTCGTCGGTCAATCTTTTCTGCTGCTCTGCTCGCAACTGCTGCTCCGCCTGAAGTTGGCGTGTTCGCTGCAACTGCTCCGCCTGCAATTGAGAGGTTCGCTGTTGCTGATCCCGATCTTGCTCCCCGCCTCCGCCGCTGCCGCCGACCCCAGGTGCGTCTATGGACGACCGCGACGGGCTCGGTCGATAATCCTGCCGCAAAGGAGCCTCCAAAATACACTTCCATCTGCGCGACTTCGTATCGTATTCCATGGAAAAGCGGCTGCAATTGGGATCGAAATTCGGTCTTGGAGGGCGGGTTTCCTGCGCTGCTGCCATGCCGGCTAAAGACAGCGTTGTGATCACTACCACCGCTCGGGCTGTCATCATCGCGGAACTATCCCGACAAATGCAGCGCCGGATCGGCAATATGTTTCTTGAAGGCCGGCCGTTCCTGAATGGCTTGATACCATCTGTCCAAATTAGGCATCGGCGGTGATTCCAACCCGAACAGAAACCATCGATGAACACGCATCCCGATGGGAATATCGCCCATCGTGAAACCGTCGGCCGCGATATACTCTGTCCGTCCCAATTGTTCTTCCAGAATTCCCAGTGGCCGAAGCAAGGAAACCCGCGCGCGCTCCACGGCTTCCGGATCCCGCTCCGCCTGCGGCAGCCTGACGAGGTTCATTACCAGAATGTGCTGTTCCGGCAGGAATTGGGCCTGCTCCCAATCCATCCACCGGCTGGCGGAGGCGAAAGTCTGCACGTCGTTGCGATACATCTTCTCGGCGGCGTACTTCATCGAAAGATAGCGGACGATGACATTCGATTCCCAAAGTGTGAATCCGTCATCGTCTATTGTCGGCACCGTACCGTTCGGGTTCATCGCCCGGTACTCCGGCGTGTCGACATGTCCGTAGGGCTTGCCGCCTTTCGAGACATGGCCCTCCGGCCCCATGGTGCCGCTCGAAAGAATCAGATCATATTCGAGCCCGATCTCCTCGATCCCCCATAGCGCCTTCTGAGTACATGCGGATGTAGGCCGCCCCCAAATTTTAAGCATTCTTTTCTCCCTCGCGAAAAGCTTGGAAGGTTATATAGCATGCCGACGACGCGTAAGCATCGTTCCCGCATTGGATCGTGTGGGCCGAATCCCCAGTAGGGCGATGTATTCCCCCGAAGCCGAAAGCGCCGCGCCCGCCAATTGAGCGAAATTGACGGGCGTCAGTTTATTGGAAATTTAAACATCCATCCTCGCCTCTTGTCCGAATGGGTTGCATCCCTTCAGTTACTACGCATATTCCGAAGCAAGCTGAGGAAGCAATGCAACCATGTGACCTCTATCGTCCGGACCGAAGATTAGATTTTGTGAAAGGCTTTTTGGAATGAAGCTTCCCATTAGAGCGATTATTCTCTTGTTTGGTCTCGGCTTGGCGCTATCCGCTTGCGGGTACAAGAGAACCGCCGCGGATCTGGAGGCGCAGGAGGCATGGGACAATTTCGCCCTGGAAGCTCCTGATGGGCCCTGATGCGAACTCAAATTCGATTGATCCACTGATGGAAATATCGCGTAGAACCTAGTGACGACTGCAGAGGGGGCCTTTTCCCGGTCGCCACCCTCCCCAATACTGGGGAAAGGCTCCCGATGCGACGCACCTGCACAGCACAGAGCATCCCTCTCCACCGCATGACGCGTCCCAAGGGGCGTTACCGTATCCGAATTCCATGGAGAAGTGGGGTGGCTGATGGGAATTGAACCCACGACCCCTAGATCCACAATCTAGTGCTCTAACCAACTGAGCTACAGCCACCACAAATCTGGTCGCCTCTTTAGTCTCGGCGGCGCGTGCCGTCAAGCACGGGACTCCGAAATTGCCTTTCGCATATGCCGTCCGTCGGGCATAAATTCTCAAAACCACATGCGGGGATAAAGGGGCCGTACAATGCAGCTTGCAAAAAATTTAGAACGCCTTGGAACCGAGACCGCTTTCGAAGTTCTTGCGCGCGCCGCAGCGTTGGAACGCGAAGGCAAGGAAATCATCAATCTCGGCATCGGCCAACCCGACTTTAAGACCCCGGAGCATATCGTCGAAGCCGCGATAAAAGCCCTCAGAGACGGCCATCACGGATACACGCCGGCCAACGGCATCTTGGAATTGCGGGAAGCGGTCGCCGCGGACCTGCACAAACGCCACGGCGTCGATGTCGATCCGGAATGCGTCGTCGTCGTCCCCGGCGGCAAAGTCACGATGTTCTTCGCGATTCTCATGTTTGGCGAAGCCGGTGCGGAGATCATGTATCCCGACCCGGGATTTCCGATTTATAAATCGGTGATCGAATATTCGGGCGCCAAAGCCGTCCCCATCCGGCTGCGCGAAGAGAACGAATATGCTTTCAGCGCTGAAGAAGTCCTCGCCGGTATCACGCCCAAAACCCGTCTCATCATCATCAACAGCCCTGCTAATCCAACCGGCGGTGCCACGCCCAAGTCCGAAATGGACAAACTCGTGGAAGGCTTGCAGGCCCATCCTGACGTGATGGTTTTGTCGGACGAAATCTATAGTCAGATGCTCTACGGCGGCCGGTCCCACACCTCGATGTTACAATACGAGTCGATGCGCGAGCGCACGATCATGCTCGATGGATGGTCAAAGACCTATGCGATGACGGGATGGCGCCTGGGATTCGCGGTCTGGCCGAAATCGATTGCCGGCACGGCGACCCGGCTCGCGATCAATTGCCACTCCTGCGTCAATGCACCGACGCAATTCGCAGGCATCGCCGCTTTGGAAGGACCGCAGGATCAGGTCCGTGAAATGGTGGCGGCATTCGATGCCAGGCGCAAGGTCATCGTCCCGGCGTTGAATCAAATTCCCGGATTTACCTGCGTCGACCCCGGAGGCGCTTTCTATGCCTTTCCGAACATCACCGGGACGGGGATGAGCGCTCGGGCGCTGCAGGATAAGCTATTAACCGAAGCCGGGGTCGCAACCGTTGCCGGAACAAGTTTCGGCAGTTACGGCGAAGGATATATTCGATTTTCGTATGCCAATAGCGTCGAAAACATCGAACGGGCGGTCGAAAAAATACGCGAATTGCTGCGCGATTGAGCCGGGGGCGCCCAAAATTACGCCAACGTATTGATTAAAATTTAATCATATGCCCGTTTTTTGTCACGCCTTCCGCCGCGGAAGGCATAAAACGCAATCTAGATCACTGAAATAAAAGGGAAAATTAATCCCTGCCGTTTTGGCATGCGGCATGCTACTACCTATTCACCGCCAGTTCGGCTTTCCGAACGCGGTGGCATCCGATGGCAATGCACAAAGAAAGAGCCATGAAAAAAATCGAAGCAATCATCAAGCCCTTTAAACTTGATGAAGTCAAAGAAGCGCTACAAGAAGTTGGCATCCAAGGGATCACTGTCACCGAAGCCAAAGGCTTCGGTCGGCAAAAGGGTCATACGGAACTCTATCGGGGGGCCGAGTATGTGGTCGACTTCCTGCCGAAGGTGAAGTTGGAAGTGGTCCTGGACGATTCCCTCGTCGAACGAGCTGTAGAAGCGATCGAGCAGGCAGCTCGAACGGGCCGGATCGGGGACGGGAAGATTTTTGTCTCGGCGGTTGAGGAAGTTCTGCGCATTCGTACGGGCGAAAGAGGCGCGGACGCCGTCTAAACGCACCGCACAGCCAAGCATCAAACAAAATTCGAACAATCATGACGAAAAGAGGAATACGGCATCATGTCCGAAGCAGTGGAGAAAGTTCTAAAGCTCATTAAGGAACGCGACGTCAAATACGTCGACTTTCGTTTCACCGATCCGCGCGGCAAATGGCAGCACACCGCCCAGCACGTCAGCACGATCAA
>JAQCKY010000366.1 GCA_027592155.1 Pseudomonadota bacterium | reverse complement strand
TTCCAGGATGCAATGCGGGTCGAGTTGACCCGGCTCATCTGACCTGCGCCGACCCCGACGGTTGCGCCGTTCTTGCAATAGATGATGGCGTTGGATTTGACATGTTTGCAGATCGTGAAGGCGAACAAGAGGTCCGTCATTTCCTGATCCGTGGGTGCGCGTTTGGTGACGGTTTTGAGGTCGTCGCCGATAATCGCCGCATCTCGGCCCTGTACCAACAACCCGCCGGCAAGTGTGCGGATGTTATAGCCTCCAGATTTAGGATTGGGCATGCCGCCCGCGCGTAAGACCCGGAGGTTCTTTTTCGCCCCCAAGATTTCCCGCGCCTCATCGCTAATTTCCGGCGCGATGATGACCTCGGCAAACAGCTTCGCGATTTCTTCGGCCGTCGGGCCATCCAGAACGCCGTTCAGCGCGACAATCCCGCCAAACGCGCTTTCCGTATCGCAGGCCAAGGCCCGCTTATAAGCCTCGGTCAGGTTATCGCCTATAGCGACGCCGCAGGGGTTGGCGTGTTTGATAATAGCGCAAGCAGGCTGATCGAATTCGGCGGCCAACTCAAACGCCGCGTCCGTGTCGTTGAGGTTATTGAAACTCAACTCCTTGCCTTGGAGCTGTTCTGCTGTTGCCACCCCGAAGCGGTCTTCGGATGTTTCGTACAGCGCCGCGGCCTGATGTGGGTTTTCGCCATAGCGCAGGGTCTGTTTGAGGCGCCCCGAAAGCACCAATTGTTCTGGAAATTGCTCCCCGGCTTCCGACGCGAACCAGCTTCCGATCGCCGCATCATATCCGGCGGTGTGACGATAGGCCTTTGCGGCCAATTTGGTTCGGAACTCCAGCGTGGTCGCGCCCTTGTTCGCGGCCATCTCCTCGACCAGCCGGCCATAGTCGTTGGGGTCGACAGCAACCGAGACATCGGCATGATTTTTGGCGGCGGCCCGGATCATGGCGGGCCCACCGATATCGATGTTTTCGATACAGGTCGCGTAATCGGCACCGGATGCCACCGTGGCCTCGAAGGGGTAGAGATTGACGACAACCAGATCGATGCCTTCAATGTCGAGTTCGGTCATCGAGGCGCGGTCGCCGGCATTGTCACGCCGGGCGAGGATGCCGCCATGGATCTTGGGGTGAAGTGTTTTAACCCGCCCATCCATGATCTCCGGAAACCCTGTATGATCGGATACTTCCGTCACGGCGACGTTATTCTCGCGAAGCATCGCTGCCGACCCACCGGTCGAGAGCAACTCAACACCTTGGTCGGCAAGATAGCGGCCTAGGTCGACGAGACCGGTTTTATCATAAACGGAAATTAACGCACGGCGGACTTTACCGGTCATTCGGACACTCCTTTTGAACCTGGATGGAACGGTCGGTCGCTCCATGGGGAGAGGCAGCGACCATATAGCAAAGCGCCATGGGTTCAACCAGAGCGATTATGATGAAATTTGGGAAAGTTTACGCGCTGAGCGCGTTTGTCGCTGCGCTGGTGTCCGGCCGCGCATATTCCGGGACCATGTCCCGCATGGTCGTGAGCAGACGTTCTTCGTCGGTATCGGCGCAAGCGTCGCTAAGATCTTGAATTTGAAGGTTTACGGTATCCAAATCCAGTAAGCGGGGTGACGCCAAGAGAAGTCCTATGGCGTCCGTCGGCACGGGAGATTCCGCACCATGCAGCACTTCCTCATATAATTTTTCACCGGCTCGAACGCCGGAAAATTCGATCGCGATATCTTTCCCCGGCTGAAGACCCGCAAGCCGGATCATCTGATTGGCAAGATCAAGAATTTTGACCGGTTCGCCCATATCAAGAACGAAGATTTTACCTTCGTAGCCATTGCCGTCGTTGCCTAAAGCCGCGGCTTGAAGAACCAGCTCAACAGCTTCCCGGGCCGTCATGAAGTACCGCGTCATGTCGGGATGGGTGACGGTCAGGGGCCCGCCGCGAGCCAGTTGTTCCTTGAACAGCTCGACGCCCGAGCCGGTCGAGCCGAGAACATTTCCAAATCTGACAGTGACATATCGGGTGCTGCCGCGCTGCCCCTCCGCAACATCCAGGGCTTGGCAGTAACTTTCGGCGATACGTTTGGTCATACCCATGATGCTGGTTGGGTTGACGGCTTTGTCGGTCGAGATTTGTACCATCGCCGCGACGCCGAACTTGCGGCAGGCATTGGCGATGTTCACCGTTCCCAAAACATTGGTGGCAACGCCCTCTCTGGGGTTTTCCTCGACCACCGGCACATGTTTGAGCGCCGCGGCATGAAAGACCAGATCGGGATGCGCGCCGAGGAATATTTGCTCAATCCGGGCCTGATCGCGCACGTCACCGATCAACGCTGAGATCGAAAGCTCGGGTTGCAGGCGTTTGAGCTCTTTTTCAATGGAATAAAGATTGAATTCTGAATTCTCCACCAATGTCAGATGGGCAGGGGAAAGCGAGGCGATCTGGCGTGCAAGCTCGGAGCCAATACTGCCGCCGGCGCCTGTCACGAGAACCCGGCGCCCCTCAATGAGCCTGGCCATCGAAAGTCGGTCCAGAGGTGTCTGGGGGCGGCCTAAGAGGTCTTCGACATCAATAGGTCGGACCTCCACGTCATCGGACAAGGATGACCGGAAATCTGTGAGAGCGGGCAGTCGCGCGAGCGTCATCCCTGATGTTTCAGCCGCATCCAATAGGGAACGGATCATCGGGCCGTCATAGCGCCCGGCAGGGACGATCAGGCGTTGCGGCGCAGCGCCTTGGGCGGTGAGTCGGTTGACCACATAAGGGATCGAATCGAAATCACCCAATACCTCGACACCGTGAATATTGCGCCCAACGCGTCCGGGAGAATTGGCGACGATCCCCTTGATTTCATACTCCGAGTCGGCCCGCGCCATGGCCCGGATGAACATCTCCGCGTTATCATCTGCTCCGGCTAGGAGTACGGGGATCCGGGAATGATCGCTACGCTCAAATCGAAGGTCGATCCGTCGGTCCTTATAGAGCCGATAGATAAACCTCGGGCCGCCCAAAAGTGCGATCAGCACAAACCAATTGATGAACGGCAAGGACCGGGGCAAATCGTCCAGCCGGGTAATGCTGAACATCAGTACAAAAAAGATGAGAATTGCCAGTGACACCGACTTGGTGATGTTGAAGAGATCCCTCAACGAGGCGTAACGCCAAATCCCTCGGTACATTCGCATGAACCAAAAGACGGAAGCGGCGACGAGCGTAAACAAGGCTGTGCTTAGGAAAAGGTTTTCCAGGTCGGCACTGAAGATGTCGTTACCGAGCCGTAGAAACAACGCCAAAAGGAACGACGCCGCCGCCATGAAAATATCATGGGCGAATGCGAAATGGGCTCGATTCATGTTCATGGATTAATAGCCGGCATTCTCAAAAGCAATTGCGGTACGACAACCGCCGGATCGACCGGACAATACCACAATCGACCGGGCATGACAGGCGCACGTCGTCAGTTTTCCAGGGATTTCATATAAGCTGCCGCCATTTCCGTCAGGCCGTGATCGACCGACTTTGGTGGGGACCATCCCAATGTTCCTCGGATATGCGAATCGTCGACGACCAATGACCCGGTCAGCCGGTTTATTGCGGCGGTACGGCCCGTGATCTTCCCGGCGAAATGCAACAACCAAGGGGGTACCGAGATAAGTCGTGCCGTGGTTCCCAAGGCCTGGGCGGTTCGAATAAATAGGTCCGACGTCGAGAGATCTTCGTCGTCACGAACCAAAAACATCTCGCCCGCCGCCGCCGGATGGGCAACGCAGAGAGCAATCGCGCTCGATAAATTCTCCGCCGACACAAGGCTTCGGCGGTTATCGATGCCGCCCAGGGGAAGCGGACGTCCC
>JAQCKY010000365.1 GCA_027592155.1 Pseudomonadota bacterium | reverse complement strand
CAGACCGGCAAATATTACCCCATTCGACGTAATTTTCGATGATTTAAACCGGCTAGTTAACTGTTTTTAAAGACATTCACTTTGGCACACCGCTTGCGTTGTTAACCGGTAAATAACCTTGTTTCGGTATGGTCTTAATCAAATCGGGCGAGACCAGAAAGGAATTTGCGGGATCTAACAAACTCTAAATCCCTCAAAACATAGAATATGAAAAAGATCGACAGAATGACCGGGCTGGAAGACACCATCGAAGACGTAATGGCACTATTGGCCATGGCGCCAGAGGAGGATTCATCTGTCCCCTCGTTGCTCCGCCATGCCATCGCAAAGCGGCTGAACAAGCTTCACGATGAAGCTCATCTTGCCGAGAGCTTTATTTCCTCTCAGTCTGCGGAGATCCGCCAACTTCAGGAACTCGCGACGACGGACCCGCTGACCCAGCTTCTCAATCGGCGCGGATTTGAAAACGAAATGCGTAAATCCCTTTCGCGCGCCGAGCGTAGCGGTGAAGAAGGGGTCCTGATTTATATCGATCTGGACGGCTTTAAGTCGATCAACGACCACCTTGGTCACGCGGCGGGTGACGAAGTACTTCGGGCGGTCGCCCTCCATATGTCTCAGTTTATTCGCGACACAGATGTTCTCGCCCGGATCGGCGGCGATGAGTTCGCGCTGGTCCTCGCCGGCGTGCCGGTGGAAATTGGCCGCGAACGCGCGATCCATCTCGAACAAATACTCAACAGCATTACCGTTGTCTGGAATGGCCAATTGATCTCGGTTGCCGCCAGCGTTGGTGTACAGACCTATGGTACCGGCGATATTTTCGAAACCCTCCTCGATGGGGCGGACAAGAATATGTACCGCGCGAAGGAGCGACGGAGCGAGGCGAGAACGCCGATGCCCCCGGTTAATGCCAGGGCAAGATTCTCAACCGAAATGACGGCGCATTTCCCTCTGCTGAAAGCTGCGAATGCGGATTGAGCCCGATCTAGCCAATAGCACACGCACGGAAGATGACGGGCGTCGGGAAAGCCATGCCCTGGTCCCCGTCAATAGTTCGAACCTGCGGGACGGTGAGGCAAACGCCAACACCGGGCCGGAAGTCGGTACGATTGCCTTGAAGGAATTCACCGAGATTTATGATGTGGGCGCGATCAGCCCTCGTGAAATGGTTGATCTCAGCCTGGATCTCTATATCTCCGGATATCTCACCAAAGAGCAGTACCGCGATATGGCGTTCCAATCTGAACTCCTTCCCAATTTCGGTGAGACCATCGGTGCCCTTACCGGGGAACGCGCCGAGCCGGACCGTCCGCGCGACTATGTCAAAATTTGGCGATCCCGACTGAGTTTCGAAGAGCAGCACAGCGCCGGTGACGAGCGGATTGTCAATCGAACCCGCCAGATCCTCGATCTTTTGATGAGCATAAAGCCGGAAAAAAAGAAGACCGCTACTTCAGAGGTCCGGAATGCGCTGGCCCATATCCGGCCATCCTCGCGACGCTAGTTATTCTCCGGTATCGATTTTCGAGCCAGCGAGGTGCTGTCAATTGCCCAACTGGCGATTTTAATTGGACCCGGCGGTTGGCGCGTCTTTTTTGGGTTTCGGAAGCTGCGGTGCGATGTGGAGCTCGCGGTACCGCGCGGCATCAATTTCCGCCGGTGCACTCATCATTAAGTCTTCGGCCTGTTGGTTCATCGGGAACAAGATGACTTCGCGAATATTCGGCTCATCGGCCAGCAGCATCACCATGCGGTCGATCCCTGGCGCTGAGCCACCATGGGGCGGGGCGCCGTAGCGGAAGGCGTTGAGCAGCCCGCCAAACTGACTTTCGACGTCCTCTTGGCTATAACCGGCCAACCCAAACGCCTTGAACATGATATCGGGCCGATGATTCCGGATGGCGCCGCTGGACAGTTCAACACCGTTGCACACGATGTCATATTGATAGGCCAGAATGTCCAATGGGTCGTCTGTTTCCAGCGCTTCCAGCCCCCCTTGAGGCATCGAGAAGGGATTGTGGCTGAAATCCAGCTTTCCCTGATCATCGAGTTCGAACATCGGATAATCGACAATCCAGCAGAATTCGAAGACATCGGGGTCGATCAATTCAAGCTCTTCGGCGAGACGGGTCCGGGCGCGACCGGCAAACGCCGTCGCGTCTCCTTCTTTACCGCAGACGAAGAACACGGCATCGCCGTCCTTGACCCCTGAGGCATCCCGGATCGCCTGAATGCGTTCGGGCTCAAGGTTGCGGGCGATCGGCCCCTTCCCCTCGCCGTCTTCGTAGGTGATGTAACCCAGTCCACCCGCCCCTTCTTCGCGGGCCCAGTCATTGAGCTTGTCGAAAAAACTGCGGGGACGGGATGCGGCGCCGGGTGCCGGGATTGCCCGGACCACTTTGCCTTGTCCAACCAGTTTGGCGAACAGACCAAAGCTGGAATCTCGATAGGCCTCGGAGACGTCGCAAATCTCAGTCGGGATTCTCAAGTCCGGCTTGTCACTGCCATATTTGAGCATGGATTCCTTGTAAGGAATGCGCGGGAAGGGCCGCGCCGATACTTTTTTACCACCCGAAAATTCTTCAAAGACTCCGTGAAGCACAGGCTCAAGCGCGTTGAAGACGTCCTCCTGCGTGACGAAGGACATTTCCATGTCCAATTGGTAGAACTCGCCGGGTGACCGGTCGGCACGAGCGTCTTCATCCCGGAAACAGGGCGCAATCTGAAAATACCGGTCGAACCCGGCCACCATGGTCAACTGCTTAAAAATCTGTGGTGCCTGAGGCAAGGCGTAGAACTTGCCGGGATGAATGCGACTGGGGACGAGATAATCGCGGGCACCCTCCGGTGACGACGCCGTCAATATTGGTGTCTGGAATTCGGTAAAGCCCGACTCCGTCATGCGACGCCGGATCGAAGAGATTACGCCGTTTCTGAGAAGAATATTCTTTTGCATCTCCTCGCGGCGCAAATCGATGTAGCGATAACGCAGACGAAGCTCTTCCGGGAAATCCGCATCGCCGGCAACCTGGATCGGCAGCACATCCGCCGCGGACTCAACTGTCAGTTCACTGATGCGCAGTTCAATCTCACCGGTCGGCAGATCGGCATTGATCGTCTCATCGGAACGGCGCTCAATTGCCCCGGTGACCGTGATCACGCTTTCGGGGCGTAGGGTCTCGGCGATCTTAAATATTTCGCTCGTGATCTCCACGACGCACTGGGTGAGGCCATAGTGATCCCGGAGATCGATGAACAGCAGGTTGCCGTGATCCCGCTTACGATGCACCCACCCGGACAAGCGCGCTCGCAGTACGGCGTTGTCGCCGCGAAGTTCCCCGCAGGTGTGACTCCGGTAGGTATGAAGATTGCTGCTGTCGGTCATGAAAGCCCCGTCTGGACACTAAGGTCATGCTAAAATTTGGCGTAAATCCCGGGCATAAGCACTCTTTCCGGCGCCCAATGTCAAGGGCGGGAGGCGGGAATTTCGCCTGCTCCGGTACAATTACGGCAAAGCCCGGTAAATTTGACTGTCTAAATAATAAATAACCGCAGAAATCCAAGCAAGTTTTCGGTTATAAAATTTCACACATTTGCTCGAATTCGAAACGCGGCGACCGTTTAAAAATCGTCTCCGGGTCCCCGTAACCAATGTTACATATAAAGTTTGAGCGGATCGTCATGCCGCCAAAAAACTCCGCGTCAACCTTGGCATTATCAAAGCCGGACATCGGACCGCAATCGAGGCCCAACGCCCTCGCCGCCATGATCATGTAGGCGCCCTGCAACGAGCCGTTCCTGAAGGCGGTTTCGCGCGCAAGGTCATCATTGCTGGTGAACCAGGACGCCGCCTTTAGGTC
>JAQCKY010000364.1 GCA_027592155.1 Pseudomonadota bacterium | reverse complement strand
GAGCCTCTATTTCGGCCGCAACGAGGAATGCGGCATCCGCTGCATCTATCACGGCTGGAAATTCGACGTGGAAGGCAACTGCGTCGACATGCCGTCCGAACCCCCGGCTACCGATTTTTCCCACAAGATCAAGCTGACCGCCTACCCGACGGCCGAACGGGGTGGCATCCTTTGGACCTATATGGGTCCGGCTGAGTTGATGGGCCAGATTCCCAGTTTTGAATGGTTGGATGTCGGCGAGGGCTACCGTTATGCCTCCAACTGGCACCAGGACTGTAACTATGCGCAATCGGTCGAAGGGGAAATCGATTCTGCTCATGTCAGCTTCCTTCACAGTCGGATCGATAAGCCCCATGAGCAAAACACCGCTCTAACGGGCGAGTTCTTCACCGGCGACCGCGCGCCTAAATGGAAGGTCAACGATACTGACTATGGTCTGGTTTTGGGCGCACGGCGCCATACCGACGATGGCTATTATTGGCGCATGAACCAGTGGTTGTTTCCCTTTTACACCATGATCGCACCGGTGCCGGGCTTTTCGTCCACCGGCCGGGCTTGGGTGCCCATCGACGACACACATACCAGCGTCTTCACCATAAGCTATCGTACCGACCAGCCCTGTACGGATGAAGAACTGGATAACTGGCAACGAGGGTTATCGAGCCATTCACCGACCATTCCAGGGACACGCCGGATGACCGCCAACCGCGACAACGATTATCTAAAAGACCTCGATGCTCAGCGTACACAAACCTATTCCGGCATGCCCGGCGTCCGCGCTGAAGATGCCGCCATGGCGGAGAGCCAAGGCCCCATCCTCGACCGTACCCTCGAGCATCTCGGCACCTCGGACACCGCCATCATCCGGATGCGGCGGCTTTTGGTCGATGCCGCCAAGGCGCTCGAACAGGGCGAAGAACCGGCACCCGCAAAAGGCGGTAAACTCTATGCCGTCCGCTCCCATTCCGTGGTCATCCAAGAAGACGCGGACTTCGACGAAAAACCGGAAATTCTGGAGGCGATGGTTGTCTAACCGGCAGGCGTAGGGTCAACTGCGCCATGCCTGCCATTGTTCTCAGGACCCGCACAGCTTGGTTACTCCTATCGCCCAATGTAAGGGGCGCTTTGTTGTTGAGCGCGGGGGCGTCTTTACTCGTGCTGATGGCGGCTTTCGGTAAGTTCTTGAGTAAAACGCTGCCGGTTCCCGAGGTTGTATTTGCCCGTTTTCTGGCCGGGTTAATTATGGTGTTACCGATCGTCTGGCGGTATGGATTCCACACCCTAAAAACAAAAAAAATTCATCTTCACGCATTGCGCGGCACCTTCGGCATGCTCGGCAACATGGCCCTTTTTTTCGCCGTCGCAAACATGGCCATTGGAGACGCCGTCACCATACAGTTCTCCCGCCCCCTCTTCATGGTCGCAATTGCGGCTCTCTTTTTGGGCGAGAAGGTCAACGCGGCAAGGATCGTCGTTGCCATAATCGGGTTCGCGGGGATCGTCATGATCACCCGTCCCTTCGGTGAGGGGTTTGAACCCTGGGCAATCGTCGCCGCCGGCGGTGCGATCTCAAGCATCATCGTGGCATTGACCATCCGGGCTCTGACCCGCACCGAGCAGACCATCACCATCATGTTCTATTTCACACTGTTTCCGGTGCTTCTGTCCGCTATCCCAGCCTTCCTGGTTTGGCAGACACCGTCGGTGAATGAGCTGCTTCTCCTCGTCCTCATGGGCGCGCTGGGCATTGCCGGTCAAACCATGTTTACCCAAGGCATCGCCACCGGGGAAACCAGCTTCGTCCTGCCGTTCGACTATCTACGGATCGTCATTGCATTTGTACTGGGCGTCGTGTGGTTCAGTGAAGTGCCGATACTGTGGAGCATCGCCGGCGCCGCCACGATCGTCGTCAGCAGCATTTACCTCCTGCGCACCGAGCGCCACCCCCGGCAAGATCGCGAGGCGCGTTAGGGTTCCGGGCGGGTTTTAAACCCGCCCGCTGTCTATTCCGCGGCATCCCGTGTCACCGTCGACAAACGGTAGCCTTCCTTGTCCGAGTAACGGCTTTCGGGGCGCGGCAGGCCGAGATGGTCGCGCAGTGTGTCACCCTCATACTCGGTCCGAAACAGCCCTCTCTCCCGCAGGATTGGCATCACCAATTCACAAAAATCATCCAGCGCGCCGGGAATATAGGGCGGCATCACGGTAAAGCCGTCACAGGCACCGGCGTCGAACCATTCCTGCATGTAATCGGCGACCTGCACGGGTGAACCTTTAAAGGTATTTTTGCCGCGTGCACCGGCGACACGAAGTCCAAGCTCCCGAATCGTCAAATTTTCGCGCCGGGCCAGATCGGTGATCGCATCATAATGCCCCCGGCTGAAATTGGTCGTCGGCAAGGGGTCGGGCAACGGCCCATCCATATCGTAGACGGTGAGATCGATGCTCCCCAGCATGCTGGACAGAATCTCACGGCCGACAATCGGGTGAATCAGGGACTGGATATATTCGTAATCCGCTTCCGCTTCCTCTTCGGTCGGGCGGACGACGACACTAAGACCCGGCAGGACCTTCAAATGTTTCGGATCGCGGCCGTATTTGGCCATCCGGCCTTTGACGTCGTCATAGTACGCCTTGGCCGTCTCAACATTGTTGTGCGGGCTGAAGATCGCTTCTGCCGTTTGTGCCGCCAGCTCGATCCCGGCGTCGGACGCGCCGGCCTGAACGATGACCGGATAGCCTTGCGGCGGACGCGGAACATTGAGCGGCCCTCGCACCCCGTAGCGATCTGTTTTGTGATCGAGTACATGCCGTTTGTCGGGGTCGAAAAATAAACCGCTCTCTTGATCTCGAACCCAGGCATCGTCATCCCAACTATCCCAAAGCCCAAGAACGATATCGACCACTTCTTTACCCCGGTCGTAACGCTCTTCGCGATCGTAAGCCGTCTCCGCACCGAAATTCTTCGCTTCGGTATCGGTGCCCGATGTCACGACGTTCCAAGCGGCGCGGCCGTTGCTGATATGGTCGAGCGAAGCGAACTTCCGGGCAATGACGTAAGCCGGCATCCAGGTTGTCGAACAGGTCGCGACCAGGCCGATTTTCTCGGTCAACACGGCAAGCGCGGACAACAAGGTCAGCGGCTCGAACCCGGCGATGAACTGAACCGACCGGCTGAGCGCCTCCATGTCGGCTTCCCGGCTCGCATTGCCGTCTGCGAGAAACAACATGTCGAACTTTTCCCGCTCCGCAGTCTGTGCGATCTCGACATAATGCTTAAAATTCACATGGGCATCGGCCTGAGCCCGGGGATGCCGCCACGACGCGACATGATGGCCCGTCGGATTGTAATAGGCCGCCAAAGTCATCTTTTCGTTGATATTGGCCATTTATTTCGTCCTCCTTTGCGCCTCCGGCAACAATGGTTGCACTTTCAACTAATTTAGCATCGAGAATAGAGGGACACCAGCCCACTCCTCCTCATCCAGCCCTCGCCAGCGCCTTATGGGCATCAAGGATCGCGGCTAGCGCTTCCGGATCGCCTCGTCCCCAACCGCATTCCGAACCAATACCGGAAATCTTCACCTGGGCAGATGCCAGTGCCAGTTTCCGGCTGTTCGCCGCATCGTCGCCGGGGTGAACACAACCGAGGTAGAGATCCGTCTCCGCCGGCATCGCCAATCCACTGAGCGGCGCAAAATAACCTTCGTCATCGCGCTCTCGCGGTACCGGCAGATGCAGATAGGTAATCTTCCGTTTTACGGCTCCGAGAATGCCGTCGGCCATCTCGACCAACACCCCCATATCCTGGGGCTGCACGCAATGTTCGTCGAGAGGGCTGCCGCAACAGAGATGATATCCCAGCT
>JAQCKY010000363.1 GCA_027592155.1 Pseudomonadota bacterium | reverse complement strand
GAAAACAACGATCGAGGTGATGAGGGCCAAACCTGCCGGGTCGCGCCGAATACCGCGTTTGGCCGCGCGTATGAGCCGGGGCGCCAATGCCGCAGCCACCATCAAAATCGGGACGGCAAAGGCATATTGGAGGGTTGTGAAAGCTTCCCGAAATTCGTCGCCGTTGATGCCGAACAAGCCAAAAAAGGAAAGCCCGATGGCGGTAATGGCAATCAGGGCGAGGGAAATCGCCTGCGCCCAGCGGGGCCAGATAAATGCGCCAATAACGCTGTCCCGTCCAAGCCGATCCCAGACGACAAACACGAAGGCCAGGTTCATGACCTGCAGCAGATGCCCGCCGCCCCAAAACAAGGACTCATTATATGCATGGTCGACAGTCGAAGGGCCGAGTTGGAAATAGGCCATGAGAACGCCGGCCAAACTGGCAAGAAAGACGATTCCGGCGGTGACCAACAGAAATGTTGCCGGCTCGGCGGGATCCGGCGCTCGGCTAACCTGGATCAGCATTCGCAGCACAATTGTCAGCGTTCCGAGGCCTATTAATATAAGTCCTGCATAGTAGAGCGGGTTGATGATAACCGGGACGTAGTTGTTCAAAGACGGCTCGCCACCGCCGATGAAGGGGGACAGCAGGATCAGGATCATGCCCAACCCGGTCGCGGCGAGGGCGGCGCGGCCGGAGAAACGGATGAGGACGCCCGGTTCTTCGGAAGGGTCCGCCGTCACATCGCCGGCCTGGAGCGCTAGGGCGGAAAAGACCGCCAGGAACCAGACCAAAAAAGAGAACACGACATGGGCGACCAATCCTTTTTGAAAGAACTGATCGGGCCAGCTTAAAAGACCTTCGAGGAACGGTGTCCGCGACAAGACCAGCAGCACGGCATAGATGCCCGCCAAGGCCAGGGCGACGATGCCGGCGAAGGACCAGCCCCAAAGTTCGGCGCGGTTTGCGGATGGAGATGGCGACGATAGTGCCGGTTCAGGGGGGATGGCGCCGTCCGGGCTCACGGTGACAGCAGTGCGGTGGCCGCATGTGCGGGATAAAATTGATACAGCATCGCGTAGACGAAAATGCCGGTGACCGAGACATACATCCAAACCGGCCAGGTCCAGCGGGCGATTCGCCGGTGGGCCATAAAATCGCTCTTGATTGCGCGGATGAGCGTCAGCAACACCAGCGGCACGATGGCCATGGCAAGCACGACATGGGAGGCGAGAATACTGAAATAGACGATTCGGATCGCGCCCTGGCCTGAAAAGGCGAATATCGGCGCGTAAAGCCGCAAGGTTACGTAGCTGACAAGAAACACCGCCGATGTTGCCGCCGCCGCAATCATACAGGCCCGATGACGTTGAGGATTGCCGGCGCGAATGTAAATAAATCCGCAAATGAGGAAGCAGGCAGCTACCGCGTTAAGGGCGGCATTCAAATGCGGTAGGACGGAGATCATAGACTGATATTAGAAGAACTTGGCGGTTTTCAGCATAATGCCGACATACATTGCCACCGCCGCGACGGCGAGAATTATTGCAAACCTGACGTTTGCCGACCGCTGATTTTTTTCCTTCATGACGTCTTTGCTTTCCATGAATTCCAAGCTTTCGTTAGGCGTCTAAGCATTCACCGGTAACATATAGTCCTGGTGGCCGTTTCAACAATCCGTATAAACATTTCACTACTAAATGCCGGAAATATGACCATTTAGGACCGGTTATTGGGCGCCGGTTTATCATTCAGGGGGCGTCTCCGCAATATGGGCCTCGGGATGCGGTACAGTAATGCGACTCATTTGCAATATTGCCTGGAAATCCGCCAAATATAACACCATTTTTTTGTGAGTTGGGTTTACGACTTCTGGAAGATCGGGTATAGGAGGGGCCGGTTCACAGGGTCGCAACGCCCGTGAATCGAAGGGTAGGGGGTTTCTTCCCTTACGACGGCGGTTTCATCGTAGGCGGCGCGGCACCTGGGGCCGGTTAAGGTTTTTGTGGTTTCTGAATTTCGCGGCGTTAAATCAAGGAAAGATACGAATGAAAAAAAGACTCTGGGGGCTGCTTGGTTTAGCCGCGCTCGCTTTGGTTTTCGGGACCGGAAGCGCATATGCCGAGCTACCCTATCCATGGCAGGTTGATTTTCAAGAAGCCGTCAGCCCGGTGATGGAGCAGATTTATTGGCTCCACAACATCGTTTTGCTGCCGCTCGAAGTCGGCATCACGCTCTTCGTTCTCATCCTGATGGGCTACATCTGCTGGCGCTTTAATGCCAAACGTAATCCGGTACCCTCCAAGACGACCCACAACGCGCCGTTGGAAGTTCTTTGGACCGTCATCCCGATCATTATTTTGGTCGTGATCGCCGTGCCCTCCATGAAGCTGTTGTTCTTCATGGATAAGGCACAGGAACCGGACATGACGCTGAAGGTCGTCGGGAATCAGTGGTACTGGTCCTATGAATATCCCGACCACGGTAACTTCAGGTTCGATTCGAACATCATCCAGGAAGATGATTTGAAACCCGGCCAGCCGCGTTTGCTGTCTGTCGATAATCATGTCGTGCTTCCCGCTGACACCACGGTCCGGCTGCTCTTTACCGCCACTGACGTTATTCACGCCTGGGCGATTCCGTCCTTCGGGGTGAAGCTGGACACCGTGCCGGGCCGCATCAACGAATCATGGGTTCGGGTTCCCGCCGCCAAGATCGGGCGCTATCACGGTCAGTGTTCCGAGCTCTGCGGCGTCAATCACGGCTTTATGCCGATTGTCGTCGATATCGTCTCGAAAGAGGATTTCACGCAATGGGTGGCAAAAGCCAAAGTCCAGTTTGCCGATAACGACTCGGCGCCCGTGAAACAGGTTCAAAAGAAATCCGCGCCCGCGACGATGCAGGTCGGTCATTCACAGGCACAGCCACAGTTAAAACAACTGAAATTGGCCGGTACCGCCACCACAGCCACAGAAGTCAGGTAGAGCCAAAAGCTCCAAAAAGCTTAGGACACATGGGATCCAATAATGTCTGATACAGCAGCCGCACACGCCGAACATCATGATCACCGCCCGACGGGTTGGCGCCGTTGGCTATATTCGACCAACCATAAGGATATCGGCACACTCTACCTTGTGGTCGCGATGATTTCCGTGCTCATCGGTGGCGCGGCGTCGATGTTGATCCGATGGGAACTGGCAGAGCCCGGTATTCAGCTGATCACGGATTTCCACATCTATAATGCCATCGTGACGGCCCACGGCTTCATCATGGTGTTCTTTTTCGTTATGCCGGCGCTGATCGGCGGGTTCGGCAATTGGTTCATCCCCTTGATGATCGGGACGCCGGACATGGCATTCCCGCGCCTGAACAATGCAAGTTTCTGGCTCCTTGCCGCCGCGCTTATTCTGCTCCTCCTATCGGCGATTGTCGGCGGTGGCGCGGCAACCGGCTGGACGGTCTATCCACCCTTAAGCAGCGCGAACTTCTCGCAAGGCCCTGCTGTCGACATGGCGATCTTAAGCCTGCATCTGGCTGGTGCGTCATCGATCCTGGGCGCCATCAACTTCATTACCACCATTCTGAACATGCGGACCCCCGGCATGACCATCCACCGGATGCCGTTGTTCATCTGGGCGATGCTGATCACCGCATTTTTGCTTCTCCTGGCTATTCCGGTCTTGGCGGGCGCGCTGACGATGCTGCTGACCGACCGTAACTTCGGTACCACCTTTTTCGATCCCGCCGGCGGCGGCGACCCGATTTTCTGGCAGCATCTGTTCTGGTTCTTCGGACATCCCGAGGTTTATATCATGATCGTGCCGGCCTTCGGTGTGGTCAGCCAGGTTGTCTCGACCTTCTCCAAGAAACCGGTATTCGGTTATC
>JAQCKY010000362.1 GCA_027592155.1 Pseudomonadota bacterium | reverse complement strand
AGAACTGGAAAAACGCCGACGACCGCGCGCGAGCGCTGATGTCGTAGCGGACCTATTTTCGATCCGGGCAATCTCGCGCGCCGGTACCGCCGTCCATTTTTTCCCAGAAACGAAAATTTGATCCGCTAGATCCTGCCTACCGGATCACCGCGCAGGCAATGCGGGCACCGCCGCCGCCCAGCGCCTTCGGCGAATCGGAGAAATTATCGCCCCCGGCATGGATGACGATGGCGCGCCCTTTAAGCATCGCGACCGTGAGCCGAGGGGCGACCACCGTCTTGCGAGCAGCGCCGGTTCCGTCGACCATCAGGGGCGGCAGATCGCCGAGATGGCCCTGCCCTTTCGGCCCCTCATGCTTTCCCGCGCTCGCCGGGTCGAAATGCCCCCCCGCGGACAGGCCCGCGACGGCCTGACCGTCCCGCGTCTTGGGCCGGCAATCGGCGTTTTGATGAACGTGAAATCCGTGGGCGCCTGGCGCAAGGCCTGTAAGCCTGGGGACCAGCATCAATCCACCTTTGACGTCAACCGCCCGGATAAAGCCGATATCTTGCCCAACCCCGCCGGCCGTAATCGCGTTCACGCGAACGGTTATGTCACCGGCATTTGCCGGCGTCATGGCTGCCATAAATATCAAACCCGAAGTCACCAAAATCTTTCTCATGACCGAACCTCCCCTGATGTTCGATGTGGCACCAAACATGCCGTGTCCGTGCCTCAAAATCCATCCCTTTGGCCTACTTATAAAATGGAAGCCTCAGCCGGATCGGGAATTAAGCCCGCTGCTTTGATGCCGGCGATGGCGCAGGCTTCGTCCCGCTCGCCAAGATCACCGGTGGCGCCGACAGCGCCGATGACGTTTCCGTCCCCGTCTTTGATCAGCACACCGCCGATAACCGGCGGCAGTTTACCGCCCGCGACGATACGCAAACTATCGATCCCATTTGGGTTTATCGCGTGGCGTTCCGCGATGGTCCGGCCCGGCATGCCCATGGCGAAAGCCCCCCAGCCTTTGGCCATCGCCATCTCGGCAAACAGAATTCGCCCAGGGTCGGGCTGACGCAGCACCCGTAGCGCGCCGCCACCGTCATAGACCGCGACGGTAATCGGCTGGAATTCATGTTCCTTTGCGTATTTTTCGGCACCGGCGCAGATCGCATCAGCCTGTTCAAGGTTAATACTAGCCAATTTGGCCTCTCCTGTTTGTTCTCAGACCGGAGTTGGGGGGTCGGTGAGTGCCGACCCTCCGCACTCCACCTCGTTTGTTTATTTGATCTGCGATTTATAGAACGCCAAGGCTGCCCTGGCATCGACACCCTTCTTATTCGTATCGGCGATATAGGATTCCTCGATCGGCTGGAGCCGTTTGCGCAAATCGGCCATTAGCTGGGGGCTAGCCTCGATAATCTGGTTACCTGACTTTTTGATGCCATCGAGGGCCCGCAAAAAGGACACGTCGAAAATCTTACCGGCGACACGGCCCAGCTTATCTCCGGAGATTGCCATGATAGTGGCTTGATCCTCTTTGGAAATGCCATCCCATTTAGCTTTATTCATAATCAGGGACCAGCTCCAGTTATACATCGACCCTGGGATTACAGTGCCGTACTGCATGAACTTGGCAACCTTAAAGCGGGCAACGCCATCTGCCGCCATGGTGACCCCGTCAACAACACCCTTGGATACCAGCTCGAACACCTTGGGACCCGGTGCGGTCACCGCCGAAACACCCAACAAATCCAAGACCTCAACCGCGACACCGGCACCGGTCAATAATTTGAGGCCTTTAAAGTCATCGATCTTGGTGATCGGCCGTTTGTTGTTGAAGGGCATGTTGGCGCGCGGCGCCCAGATGCTCAAAAATTTGACCGCTTTATACTCGCCTGCCGGTTTAAGGAACTTCTGATAGGTCGTCCAAAGCGCGGCAGAAGATTTCTCCGCCGTCGTCGAATTGAACGGCAGAGCGCCGACCTGCATCGCCCGAAGCTGCTTACGCCGGAAAGGATCGGAATGGATCGACACATCCGCAACGCCTTTGGTAATGGAACTCCATTGTTGCGGCGGTGAAGATAAGGGGGCGACCGGGATATCGAGTTTGACCCGGCCGTTGGTGCGCTTTGCGATCTCCTCTCCCCACGGCTTTACCACTCGCTGTACCATGAAATGTTTGGCGGACATGTAATGGTTGAGAACCAATGTGGTTTCAGCCTGCGCGTGATTAACGCCGAATGCCCCCAGGGCGATGCCTGCCGCCGGAATGGAAAGTAGATACCTCAGTCGATTGCTCATTTTGCCTCTCCTCTGTGTGTCATGATTTATGGGTTATTCATTGGGTTGGGTTGCGATCGGGCTATTTCATCAATGCCGGTAGAAACAGCACGATCGGTGGAAAAAAGACGACGATCGCCAAGCGGATAAGGTCGGCGACAAAGAACGGCCCAATCCCTCTGAAGATCGACCCTAAGGGGACCTCGGGCATCATCGATTTAAGAATGAAAACATTGAGGCCGATCGGCGGCGTAATCAGGCTGATTTCGACCGCCATGATCATCACGATGCCGAACCAAATCACGCTGAACCCAAGGCCCTCAACGATCGGCACGAAGATCGGCGCCGTCAGCAGGATCATCGCGATCCCCTCGATAAACATCCCCAGCACAACGAAAATACCCAAGATCACGAAGATGACCGCGAGCGGTGTAATGTCGAGTCCATCGATGAAAGCCAGCATCGCCTCGGGGAATTTTGCGACGTTAACGAACTGATTAAGGATCAGGGCACCGAAGGCCACGGTGAAGATCTGACCGGTCACGTGACCTGCCTCGGCCAACGAGCGGTAAAATTGTGTCCAATTGATTTTGCGCCGCCCGATGGCAAAGGCCAAAGCGCCGATCGCTCCAATGCCGCCGGCTTCTGAGGGCGTAAAGATGCCAAAGAAGATGCCGCCCAGGATCAAGAAAAATAGAGCCAACACGCCCCAGACCCGGGTCAGGGTCAGCCAACGATAAGCCCAGTCCATCCGCTCGCCACGGGGGCCCGCCGCCGGTCGAACACGAACGACAACCATGACCACCGCGACATAGAGCGCGATTGTCAGGATACCCGGAAGAATGCCGCCGATAAACAAGGCACCGATATCGCTTTCGGTCAGAATACCATAGATGATCATCGCCGCGCTGGGGGGGATCAAAATCCCCATCGTTCCGCCCGCCGCGACGGTCCCGGCGGCGAAGGAATCCGAATAGCCATAACGCCGCATCGATGGAATGGCGACCTTGGCCATCGTCGCTGCCGTGGCCGCCGAACTGCCGGATATCGCCGCAAACCCGCCGCAAGCCGCGACCGTCGCAATCGCCAGACCGCCCGGAAAATGCCCCAACCAGGCGTTCGACATATCATAGAGATCGTCCGACAATGCCGCCCGCGCGACAAAGACGCCCATCAGAATAAACAAAGGGAGCACGACAAAACTGAAATTCGTCGCAATCGCGAGGATCTCAAACCCGACGACATTCACCGCCGCGTTCCAGCCCCGGATAAATCCGATCCCGGTAAACCCGACCGCAACCATCGAAAGACCCAGAGGGACCCGCGCCAGCAGCAGTGCCATCAATCCTGCAATGGCAATCAGGGCCGCCGTCATCGCTCAGCACCATCAAAGGGCGTGCGGAAAAAACGGAAGATCAAGCCGAGCAAAATTAGAAATGCGGAAAATGCGAGCAACGCCATCACATAGGCGAACGGAGCGACCTGGATATCGTGATGATGCTTAGAAACATCGTGATCGGTTCCGTTGTCGACAACACGAATGGTTTGCGAGATATAGCCGAATGTTGGTGATGAGGTAAAAGAAGGGCGGCGTATCCTGGCGAT
>JAQCKY010000361.1 GCA_027592155.1 Pseudomonadota bacterium | reverse complement strand
GGGCCGAGTGTGCGCCCTGCCCGATCCGATATCTGGGCCTTTGGATCGAAAATCCGGACCAGCAAATAGACGCCGACCCAGGCCGCCATAAGCACGAACAGGACTTCCTTGTTGAGTTGAGTGAGGATCCATGCGCCGGTGGCGACCCCCAGCACCCCCATCAATATCATGAAGAAAATTTCCCAGTTGGCCGTCGCCTCGGCGCGATAGACTAAAATGACCGCCAGATTACTGACCAGGGACGGAATGATCATCACTGCGACCGCGTGCTCCACGCCCAACACGCTGGCCATGACCGGGACGGCGACCAACGGGAGGCCGACGCCGGTGATTCCCTTGACGAATCCGCCGATCGCGACGGCGGCAAAGACAAAACCGATGAAGATCCAAGCCTCCGGTTGCTGGACCGCTTGTATGAGTTCACTGAGGTTCACGGAGGTCTATTGCCTTTGCGGGAGGGAACGATTCTCTTGTCATCTTGCACCCCGACTTCGGGACATGAAAGCACACCTTCCGGAGATTTCCTTTCCGTGACCGGCGGATCGGGGATATGTTTGGGCCAACACGGCAGCCTGCGAGGGCTGCTACAAATTGAAAGGCGAAACGGTTATGACCAAAGCCAGGGCCCGTGAACGGGCAAAGGCGAAAGCCGGCGAAAAGGCCAAAAAGAAAAGGGCGGCCATGGCTGCCAAATCGGAAGAAAAAGAAACACCGGTTCACCGCTTCGATCCCGGCAATAGTTCGATCAAGAGCCCGACCAGTACCGATGCCAAAAATAGCGGCGGCGCCAGGCGAGGCGCGGCGCGATCACGATAAAGCGAGTGTTTGCGCTTTAACGTCGATTCTGCTTTCTAGGCGGCAGAAAATTCAATTCTACAAAACCGGGAGAGACAACAATGCAGCTCGTAACGCTGGAACAAGCCAATACCATTGCCGATGTCACGATCAAGACCGCAGAAGACAATGGATGGGCACCGCTGACGGTTGCTGTTTATGACAGCATGGGCTGTTTGCGCCTGGTCAAACAGCCGGACGGCTGCCCGCCCGTGCGCTCCCAAATCGCCATGGGCAAAGCGTGGGGCGCCTATTTCTGGCAGCAACCGTCACGCACGATGGCCGGGCGTCTGCCGCAAGTCGCCCCCTTGTTTAATTCCCTGGTCGCCATGACCGACGGTCAGATGGTGCCGGTGATCGGTGGGGTTTTGATCAAGGATGCCGACGGTAACGTTCTCGGCACGGCGGGCTGCAGCGGAGATCAATCCGCCAAAGACGAGGCCGCCCTCATCGCGGGCATCAAAGCCGCCGGTCTCGTCTCCGATCCCGCCGAACCCGATCTGGGCTAAACATTCCCCGTTACGGTGGCGATGAGCGCGGCCGGATCATCCGGCAGGTCATTGCCGCGCCAGGCGACATGCTGGTCGGGGCGGATGATGGCGAGATCGGCCTCGTAAAGATCCCGGATACCGTCTTCGGTTACCTCGACGACGGCCAAGGGCACGTTCCGCTTCGCCGCCTCGGCGGCCAGCGCCGCCGCCTCGGGGGCGTTGGGGCCAAGCCTTAACAGGGTAAACTCAGGCCCGAGCTTGTCGTATAGCGATGTTTTTTCATCGATCCAGTAATGGGGTGCGCGGCCGCCTGGGCAGGCCGTTGGTATATAAGTCGCCGCATCATCGGGCGGCGGCGGCGTGCCATCGCTGACAACCAACGGCGAGCCATCGTAACGGGCCCCAAGCTGAATACCGAGACTGGCAAATTCCTCTTTAAAGCGGCCTTCCAGCACGCCCCGGAATTCTTCCCTGACGGCATCTCCCTTAGGGCCATCGTCCTCGATATTGGGGGGATATCGTAAGGTTCCAATCTGTTCCGCCAAGCGGCCTGATTCAGACGTGTTGCGAATTCCAATCGGCCGCCGTTCGCCCTCATAACTATCCAGCAGTCCCTGTCCGCCCCAGCCCTTCAAGACCGCGGCGAGTTTCCAGGCGAGATTGACGGCATCGTCGATCCCTGTGTTGAAGCCAAATCCACCCGAAGGTGTGAAGAGGTGCACAGAGTCACCGGCCAGGAATACGCGGCCCTGCTGATATCCATCGGTGGTGAGCGCCAACCCGCCGAGCCACTCCCGGGCCGAGACGATCTCAATGGGAATATCGATGCCGACCGCGTCGCGGAACTGCGCGGCGCAATCGACTTCGTCCGCCGTCTTACCCTTGGGCATTTCCGAGAGCATCAGAAATTCGCCCTTACCGTCCAGGGTGATGCAGTCGGTACGGCCGTCATCGTTAATCGAGAGATAGTGCCAGCCGACATCCATGTTCAGAACGTCGTAAACTCCCGGAGCTCTAACGTAGACGGACAGCATCGCGCCGTCATAAAAGCTGTCGCCCGAACTGCTGCGGCCTTGATAGCTGAACCCAAGCTGGCGGCGCACCATACTGCGGGATCCGTCGCAGCCGACCAAGTAGTCGCAAATGACGGTCTCGGTATGGCCGGTCGCGATCTCTTCAATCTCGGCGCTGACGTGATCGCCCTCGTCCTCAAAGGAATTGAGCTGCCAGCCAAAACGAAGATCGGCGTTTTCCTCCCGGTCGGCGTGGGTTTTGAAGACTTCTTCGAAATACATTTGGTTGGAACGGTGCATGGGTTCCGGTGTCAACAGTGTCTCGCCCCACGGCCCGGGGTTTTCGATCTTCTCACGCAGCGTCGGCATTTTGAGGCGGGCCAGTTCGTAACCGGCCATGCGCGTGACGTAGATCACGTCGGAAGGGTGATCGAGGGGCACGCCGGTCTTGCGAATATCGTCCGCCATGCCGAGCCGGCGGATATGCTCCATGCTGCGGCAATTGATGGAGCTGCCTTTCGGATGACGGATCGTGGTTTCACCGGCATTGACCAGCAGACATTTCACGCCCCGCCGCGCGATCTCCATGGAAAGGATAAGGCCGACGGGTCCGCCGCCGACGATAAGAACGGGAATGCGGATCTCACTCATGGGGCTGAAAATTCCCCGCCAATCATATCAAACGCCATACAGCCATTTTCTCCGGTCCTGTTGAGCCAGGTATGCCAGGTGCCCAGTTGGATCACAACGTCCCCCCGATGCATCACCGTCTCGGAATCGTCAAGCACCAGAATGCGGTCGCAGCCCAAATTAAGCGCGTAGTCGACGGTGGGGGTGCGGTGAAAATTGGCGCCGGGACCGCCGTCGTTATGTTCCGACAGGCCGTTGGTGTTCATGGCCTCGAATTGCTCGGGCTGGCTCAACCGCGCGCCTTGGGTTTCGTTCCAAGTCGCCAAGTTCGGCGACGCGTCAACGATCCGGAAATTGGCGCCGGCGGCAGGCGGTGAATGAGCCACCATACGATCCGCCGCCCCCTCGTCGCGGGCACCGGTCAGACAAGCCGGTTTCGTTTCAATGGTCCAAAATTCGCTAAAAAATGGGCTCGGGCCGCCAGGCCTCTGATAGACATTGGGTGTATTACCGTCGTAGGTCACGCAAGACCGGCCCTCCCTATCCAAGCCGGTGACAACCCGGCGACGGGGCGCTGGACTGACGGCGAGCGCTTGTTCCGGCCGCTCGGGTAGAGGTGGAAGAGGTGCTTCGTAGCTTCCGCCATGGGACGAGATCACAAGAATGCAGGGCGCGTCGGTGCGATTGCTCCAAGCATGAGATGTACCACGCTGGATAACCGTATCGCCCTCGCGCAACTCGACTTCGGCAGTGTCGAGCACCAGGGTAATGTCACCCTGTAAAACGTAGACATAGTCGAGAGATTCTGTCTTTTGCATATAGGGATCGGGCGCCGTCGGGGAATAGGCCGAGGCCCCCGGTGATCCCACCATCTCAAAATAGCGCCGGACATCGGACTCCGTA
>JAQCKY010000360.1 GCA_027592155.1 Pseudomonadota bacterium | reverse complement strand
AGGCCACGGGTCGGGTGCCGACGGTAACGCTGTGCTACGAGGCAGTCTACGACGGCTTCTGGCTGGCACGCTTGCTTAAACAGCGCGGTATCACGTGTCTGGTGATGGAGCCGGCGAGCCTGCAGGTCAACCGCCGGGCGCGACGGGTCAAGACGGACCGTATCGATGTCGAGAGTATTCTCCATACATTGATCGCCTGGTGCCGGGGTGAACGCCACGTCTGCTCGATGGTGGTGATCCCGAGTGTCGAGGAGGAGGATCTTCGCCGCTCGCATCGGGAACGGGACCGATTAATCCGTGAGCGGACAGCTCACATCAACCGGATCAAGGGGCTGCTGTTTGGTCAGGGGATCCGCGGCATCAACGTCAAAGCGCACTACAAGATCCTGGTGCCGGCTGAGTTGGTCACGGGAGACGGACGGCCACTACCGGAACGTCTCAGCCGGGAGATTACACGCGAGATCGAGAGACTGGCTCAGCTGCAGGTGCAGATCGTCGAGATCGAGCGTGAGCGTGATAAGGCACCGACACCCTGTGTGGCGACGGAACGTAAGCGCTATGACCTGATGCGCCTCAAGGGTCTCGGGCCGGCCTTATCTTCGACCCTCACGCGGGAGGTTTATTATCGGCAATTTGGAAACCGGCGACAGGTGGCTAGCTATATCGGGATAACGCCCAGTGCCTACGACAGCGGCGAGGGGCGTCGTAGCCAGGGCATCTCCAAGGCCGGCAATCGGCTGGCCTGGGTTGCCATGATCGAAGCGGCGTGGCTTTGGGTTCGTCATCAACCGGATAGTGCCCTGACTCAGTGGTTCCACGAACGCACCCAGGGCCAGACGGGGCGTATCAGGCGCGTCATGATCGTCGCGCTGGCCCGCAAACTGGCGATCGCGTTATGGCGCTATCTGGAAACCGGCCTGATCCCGGAAGGGGCCAGGCTCAAAGCGAAATAACGCTGACGATCAGCATAAAGTTCCAACAGGCCTGACGTCTGTTGGCGGGTTGGATGCGTGACTGAAGGTCCGCTTGGCGGAAGTGCCGTCCTGAAGATTAGTCCCATCCCCCGTTTTGTGATGGTCCATGTATGCAGCATTGTGGCAAGCCGGATCGGAGCTGCCGGATATAAGTTGATGCGATCCTCGCACGAAATACGGAACTCATCGCAAGACCCGCACACAGCGCAGTGCCCTATCCAACGGAGGAAACCGTGATGTAAAAACCACCTTGACAGGAATTGCCTCATATAAGCAGACCTTCAGCAGTTCGATACCGAATTTCGGTTGCGTAGATTTTTAGTGTCCGCTACTCATCTGCAAGCGGACACTAGACGGAAAAACCCGTCAACCTTCGACTTCATTTTTAATTTTTAGTCCGCCGGTAAGCGTGAGGTTGGATTTGCGCTGGCAGATATATGCCCAAGCCACGCCTGAGAAAGGCCCCCAAGACCCAAAGGGGGCGGAGTCCGGTAGCCGCCATTTGCATATGTGGAAGCCTCCGCCGGGTGGCGGCAGTGGCGGTGGCTTTGTCTCGAGAATTTAGCCGTGTCGCGAAGTGCGGCAACATATTGAAGCTGACAGGGAGAACAGAGCTAGCTTAAAATTCAACCAACCCGTCTAGGTTTTCGGAGGCGTAACGGCTGGACGCTCTATCCGATAGGCTACGTCACTCATTTTGGAAAACTGTTAGGGGCAATTATGGCGCTTCCAGGCTACCGAGAGGAACCATGCAAATTATTTCAGCGGTCTACGATCAAACTACACCAAATGATAAATCTAGCCCGTAGGTACGGCATGGGTGATGCCGACAAAGACGCTGCTATTTGGGACACGCGGTGGGCAGACCTTAATGCCGATTGGGAATCGGACCTGATCAAAGGTAGCCTGATGGGGGATCGAGCCGTAAGAATAGATTCTTTGGAAAAATCTATTTTGAAACTGCCGGGTCGCGGTCAGAGCAACACTTGGCGAAGCGAGTTTTGCGATATATGGACGGCTGCGCTCGGTCCGCCTAGCGGATCACAAAATGCGAACGTGTCCAGCGCCGCCGCAGTGAAGTCATACGAAAAATGGTTGGGGGCAATATCCTCAAAAGGGAAAAAGGCGGAATTGACCAAGGACAGGTATAAGGAGCTGGCATTAACTCTCATCGACGGACTTACTCAAACCCAATTCAATAAAATATGGAACGAAATCGTGCCAAATAAATGGGTCCCGGCCGGCAGGCCGTCGGTTAATAAACAGAAGGGTATGGACGAAATTCAGCAGCGGCTAATGCGCGAGTACGAAGGTGACGAGCGGGTATCCGCTCCCTAGATAAGTCCCGAATAATCATACGAACAACGCAAGAAAATCGCCAGAAACCGGAATTGATTCAGCTTGCACCAGCACCTCTGGATCGCTGCATTTTGCAACGCTTATTAACTAAAAATTACCTAAAAAAATACCGCTCACTTGAAAAGTGGCGGAATTGTTGGCGTCCCCAGGGGGACTCGAACCCCCGTTTACGGCGTGAGAGGCCGTTGTCCTAGGCCACTAGACGATGGGGACGCTGGACAACGTCTTCTTAGACGTCCCGGCGGGTTGGATCAAGGCCCGAGGTTGATGGTCAGGGTTTTGAAGCCGCCGCTTTGTAATGCTTGGAAGGCGGCGGTCTCTGTCACCGCACCGTTCGTGACCTCGGTAATGATCCAGATCAGGCCCGGTTCGTAGGCCATTTCCGCGTCGGTGTCCGACGGGTGCGCCGGATGATCCGGGTGGGAATGATAGTGGCCGACGATCCTTTCGCCTCCACCCCGCAATTCCCGCATTGTGTCGAATTGAACCTGAGGATCGATTTCGAATCTGTCGCGGCGGGTTTCGGCGGCGAGATTGCGGCTCGGGACGATGCGCGTGATGGCAATGCTATCCTCGCCCTCCGTTGTGCCAATGAGAAGACCGCAGCATTCGCCCGGATAGGCGGCCTTCGCATAGCCTTCAATTTCCGAAAGCTGATCTCGGGTTAGGTCAATCACTGACCGGGGCCCAGCGTCACTGTCCCGACCTTGGCGCCGGATTTGAGGTCGATCAGAATAAACACCGAGGTTAGACCGTCGGTATCGTGGCGTTCAAACCGAAGAACCAACCGGCCCTTTTCGATCCGGTAGCCTTTCAAGGTCGCGCCGGCGGGTGGTGTGACCGCGACTTCACCGAAATCGCCTGCCGGTGCCGCCACCGACTCTAATGTTTCCCGGACGTTCTTTGGGGTTGTGGCTTCCGGCGTTGGCTTGGCCGAGAAGAAGGAAAAGTTGGGATCTGTCGCCCGCTTGACCATGCCATAACCCAAAATGCCGAAGAGAATGACAATGACGATGCCGAGCGAGAGGACGACGAAGACTAAAGTCTTGTGATTACGCATGGTTTCGGTCCAGTCTCGCTCCGATGGCTGAAATTGGTACCCCACAGCAATATGAGGTTCCGGTGTTGGATGACGACGCCGGCAACCGCCTTGACCGGACATTGGCTCTGGCGCTTCCGGAATTCTCCCGGACCCGCTTGAAAGTGCTGATCCAGGCCGGCGAGGTTAGTCAGGGCGGCGAGAAGCTAACGGACCCCTCGTCACGGGTCAATCCGGGCGCGCCGATTGTCGTCACGGTGCCGCCGGTCGAACCGGCAACGCCGGTGGGTCAGTATATTCCTCTGAACATTGTCTTCGAAGATGACGATTTGGTTGTCCTGGACAAACCGGCGGGGCTGGTTGTGCATCCCGCGGCCGGAAACCCGGATGGCACCTTGGTGAATGCGTTGATCAAACATTGCGGCAGCAGCCTCTCCGGCATTGGCGGCGAGGCACGGCCGGGGATCGTGCATCGCTTGGATAAAGACACCAGCGGATTGCTGGTCGCTGCCCA